>JBCCYM010000058.1:0-11254 GCA_039190005.1 Pseudomonadota bacterium | reverse complement strand
TTTTTCTACAAAAAATGGGACGGTTGTTCCAAAATATTTTTCAAAATATAATTTTGATATAAAAAAATATTTTTCAAGTCATGGAATTGAACCGCAGGATGAAAATATCAGTGGATATAATCGCACGATGTATAATACTGTCGCTAAATTTTTAGGTGGTGAAAATCGTGGTTATATTATTCCGGGGCATCAAAAAGATCGTATACAGGTTATTAATACACAGAAAGCATACCTTAGAGGAAGTCATATAATGCGTTGCATAAACGGATCTGTTTTTAATGCAGCAATATGTAATTATTACGGTATTCCTTCATATGATCTTGAAGATGCAATCACCATTTTACACAAGACAGAGAAATCTAATATAAAAAAACTACATCATCAATTTTATACACAGATATTACATGCTGGCTATTTTATGAATAATCCAACGCATCGCATGAAAGTTTTTAAATTTATTTCCAATTATAAGAAATTTCTACAGCAGGAAAAATATAGTAAGCAACTTAATATCACAGGTTCAAAAATCTATAAGCTTTATCGTATTTTTTTATGCCACTATATAATTTCAAGACGAATTAAAGAATATAGTATAAAGTATAATCATGCGCCAATAATTATTATTCCTTTTGGTAGATTACATTATACGCAGTTATTTGAAAATAAAGATTACAACCAAACCTTGGATATGTTTTTCCCCGGAGAAAATAGCATTATTATAGACCTTAATACCACCGATACGCCATATATAAAAAAATTGCAAAAACAAGGATATAATGACAAGGTGAAAACTAAAATTGAATTAGGTATAAGCAACCTTTCTTACATAGATGATGCATTAACTATCATCAAAAAGGTGCTCAATATTCCTAATCCTGAAAAATATTATATAACTCCTGATTTTACACAAGCAAAGAAAGATTCGATTAATTATTGATGATTTTGTGTGCAAGTAATCTACTGCAAAAAATGTGCGATGGCATAAATGGTTGAACTGCTATCAATTCGATTAATTTGTAAGATAACATTATGAATCTATCAATGATTACAAAAATGTTTAGTCATTTTATCGCAACGCCCGACGCAGTATTTTGCCGACGTTGTTTTTTGGTAACTCATCGCGGAATTCAATAAATTTAGGGCGTTTATAGGCGGTAAGATGTTCGCGACAGTAAGTTCTAACATTTTCCTCAGTGAGTGACTCTTCTTGCTTGACAATAAACGCTTTGACGGCTTCGCCTCTTGACTTGGCGGCGACACCAATAACAGCAGCTTCTTTAATGCCTGGATGGGATACCAGTATATCTTCAATTTCATTCGGGTAGACATTAAAACCGGAGACCAGGATCATATCTTTTTTTCGGTCGACAAGATAAACACGACCGATGTCATCCACGCGCGCCATATCACCGGTTTTTAACCAACCGTCTTCGCTGAGTACCATTTTTGTCTCTTCAGCTTGCTGCCAATAACCTTTCATCACCTGTGGTCCACGAACACAGAGTTCGCCAGTTTCACCTTGAGGCAGTTCTTTGCCGTCATCATCGATAATTTTAATTTCTGTTGACGGTAACGGCAAGCCAATGCTGCCGTCAAATTCTGTTTGGTTAAACGGCATTACTGCGACAATAGGGGATGCCTCTGTGAGACCGTAACCTTCCATCAGTAATTTGCCAACAATGTTTTTCCATTTTTCAGCAATGGATTCTTGTACTGCCATGCCGCCACCTAAACCAATTAAGAGACGCGAAAAATCGAGTTTAGCAAAATCTTTGTGATTAATGAGCGCGTTGAATAGCGTGTTAACGCCAATGATGACTGAAAATTTTTCCTGTTTGAGCAGTTTGATAAAACCGTGGATATCACGCGGATTGGTAACCAGTAAGTTTGTTTGTCCAAAGCGCATGAATAAAAATAAATTAGCGACCAGCGCGAAGATATGGTAAAGCGGTAGCGCGGCAACAGCGACAATCGCTTCCTTTCCCGCGATGAGTTGTTTAAACCAGACATAAGCTTGTTCGGTATTGGCGATGATATTGCGGTGAGTAAGCATGGTCCCTTTGCTTTTCCCAGTTGTGCCGCCAGTGTATTGGAGAAAAGCGATGTCATCACCGCTGATATCAGGACGTTTGTAGTGTAATTGCTGACCGCGCGCTAACATGTCACGCCAGTGGATAGCTTGCGGCAGTTTAAATGCCGGTACCATTTTTTTAATATATTTCGCGATAAAATTGATGGTGATTCTTTTCAGTGACGGTAGCATATCACCGAGATCGGTGACAATCATATGTTTTAAGGTTGTTTTCTCGGCTACTGCTGCCACTGTGCTGGCAAAATTTGACAACACAATAATAGCGCTTGCTTGCGCGTCATTGAGTTGACTGGCAACTTCTGGCGCCGTGTATAGCGGATTGACATTGACGGCGACCATACCGGCGCGCAGAATGGCAAATAATGCCACGGGATATTGCAGCAGATTGGGCATCATGATGGCGACGCGATCGCCTTTTTGTAGGTTCTGTTGTTGCAAGTAAGCGGCTAATGCTTGTGAATCAGCGTCAAGTTTAGCGTAGCTCATACTGTGACCGAAATTTCGGAATGCTGTTTTATCGGCAAACTGATGGCTTATCGACTCAAAAAAATCAATGAGATTGGCATTGTCATCAATCGTTATGTCTTCCGGTACACCGGTGGGATACTGTTTTAACCATATTTTTTCCAAAACAACCTCACTATTCGCCAGTTACAATATAAAATGTATGTTTTTCGCCTTTATCGAGTTCAAACGGTCGCGCGTAAATCATGTTTATTTTTAACAACATTGGCGCTTTGAACGCGATGGGATTCAGTTTGAACAACCAGGTTTCTTGCCCACCACTGCCTATTTTGTTCGATGTTGGTTGATCAAACTGATAGGATGCCAGACGCATAAATTCAGGCTTGTATGAGACGATATACCAATGGTAACCGGTGCTGGGATTGCTTGCTAGGCTTAGGCGGTATTCAGGGTTTTTGGCGCTGACAAAGCTTGCTTTATCAGGGGGCGATGGATGCTTGCTTGGTGGATTATTATTGGCTTTGCAGGTGGATATGATAAAAAATAGCAGGATGCTAAGTGTTAGAATAGATGTATTTAATTTGAATCGTTTTTGGGACATGGATAGCCTTTATCAGTTAATCGGTTTAGTATCATTTGACAAAAATCATTGTCAAAGTCCGCGTTGACCGGTAAATAATAATGTCTTTGATCGGCAAACCTTCGACATTTTACCGCGTCTTTTTCAGTCATAATCACTATTTTATCATCAGAAAAACAAATGTCTTCTTTTTTGAAAAAATAATGGTCGGGAAAGCTGTGCGCAATAATTGTAAAGCCAAGCTGGCGTAATGTGTCAAAAAAACGCTGTGGATTGGCAATGGCGGCAATCGCGTGGACAGTTTTCGCTCGTATGTCACCGCATGGCTTTTTAGGTTGATCATTCACATGGTGGAGATGATGATCGGCTTGTAAACGCATCGTCGCGTCATGGTCGAAGTGATGGGCTGATTTTCCATTTGTGACAACAAAATCGACTTGCTTTAAACGCGCGGGTAATTCCCGTAAAGGACCGGCGGGTAAGCAACGGCGGTTGCCTAGTTGGCGTTGCCCATCGATAAGCGCAATTTCTATAGCACGCGCTAAGGCGTAATGTTGCAATCCATCATCACTGATGATAATTGTACAGGTCGGTACGTTTTCCAGCAGTTTTTTTACCGCTTGAACCCGTGACGCGCCAATGACAATCGGGCAGTGTAATCGTCGCGCCATTAACGCCGGTTCGTCACCACAGTGTCGCGGGTCAGTATCCGCGTTTACCAACAGGGTAGTTTTAGCACTGCCACCATAGCCGCGACTAACAATGGCTGGACGATGTCCCATTTTTTGCAGTTGTTGAACCAGATAAATCACCAGGGGTGTTTTACCGGTGCCGCCGACAGTAATATTGCCGACAACAATAATCGGCACTGGGAATCGGCTTGTTTTGAGTAGCCCCCAAGCGTATAAGCGTTGTCGCAGATAGACTATCGCTATAAATAAATAGGAAAAGGGGAGCAGGATAAGAGTTAGTAGTGTCAGCCGATGTTGATACCAATGGCGAATAAGACGCGTGCTCATTGAGAAGGCTGTGATTCAAACTGAAGTTTGTGCAATTTAGTATAGTAGCCATCGCGCGCCAGTAATGCCTCATGACTACCGGTTTCAACAATGTTACCATGGTCAATCACAATAATTTTATCAGCTTGTTGTATTGTTGATAAACGGTGGGCGATCACCAATGTGGTGCGATTTTTAGCGATTTCTTGCAGCGCATTTTGAATATAGCGTTCTGATTCAGTATCCAAGGATGCGGTTGCTTCATCAAAAATTAAAATGGGCGCGTCTTTGAAGATCGCGCGCGCGATGGCAATACGTTGTCGTTGTCCTCCCGATAGTTTTAAACCGTTTTCGCCAACAGCCGTCTCCAAGCCTTGCGGTAGGGCATTAATGAAATCCCAGATATAAGCCATCTTGGCGGCATGAATTATTTTTTCTTTATTAGTATCTAATGCGTCGCCGTAGGCAATATTATGTGCGATCGTGTCATTAAATAATTGCACGTTCTGTGAGACAAAAGAAAACTGATGGCGTAAGCTGGCTAGGGTGAATTCGCGAATGTCGGTATCATCAATCAAGATATTGCCGGTGTAATCATCATAGAAGCGCAGTAATAAACTCATCAGTGTGCTCTTGCCGCCACCGGAGTGTCCGACGAAAGCGATCATTTGTCCGGGTTCAATGGTTAAATCAATATGATGTAATACGGTTTTATCCGCCTCAGGATAGGCAAAAGACACATTTTGGTAAGTGATTTTTCCTTGGACATTTTCAATTTGTCGGTTGCCGGTATCTTTTTCTGTTTCTTTGTCGAGTAAAGAAAACACGCTTTGCGCGCCGGCAAGCGCTTGTTGTAAGGTATTATTCAGCCGTGTAATATTTTTAAACGGTTTGAGAATGGCTATGGCCGCGGCGATGAGTGAAATAAAAGAACCCGCGTCCATATTCACATGATGGGATAGGGTTAAATAAATAATGATCGCGATGACAACACCAATAACGACTTGCACGCTGGAAACAGATGTGTATTTAATGATGGCATTCTGTACTTCGCGGCGACGGTGTAATTTAGTTAACGCTTTGAATTTTTTAAATTCATAGTCTTCATTACCAAATGTGCGCACTAATCGATAGCCTTTCGTCACTTCTTCCGCGGTGGCGGTAACGTTACCCATCACGTCTTGAAGGCGATAACCGATGCGGCGAGCGCGTTTGGTGCTATAGCGTATCAATGTCAAAATAATCGGCGCGGCGATAATAAAAAACAGTGTTAATTTCCAACTTATGGAGAGCATGACATACAATAGCCCAATGACCAGAAATCCCGATTGGGTAATGACAATCAGGGCGTTGGCGGTGGCGTTTGATATCTGCTCGACATTAAACAGAATCACCGACAAAATTTTTCCACTGGTATTTTTGTCATAAAATGACGCTGGCAGTTTCAGCAAATGGGCGAAGACAGTTTGCCTGATGCGCATGATAACGCTGCGAGCCGCATATGTCATGGTACAGTTGCCGGTAACATTCGCTAAGCCACGAGCAAGAAATACCACAATGACTAAGGGCGGGAGATATTTGACATAAAATGTGTTATGGCTATCGAAGCCTTTGTTTAAAATCGGTTTAATCGAATAGACCAAACCGGCGTCAATGGCTGAATAAATCGCGTTAGCAATGAATGAAATAATAATGGCAAGTAGATAAGGGCGCACATAGATAAACAAACGACTGTAAATACTGAAATCATTTTTTAGATTTACTTTTTGTGTAGTATCACTCATCTTTCTGGATCATTTTCTCTATTCATTTCTTGTTCATAAATAGAGAGGGTGTTGAATAACAGCATGGCGCGAGTCATCGGTCCGACACCGCCTGGGACGGGTGTAATCCAAGCCGCGCGATTTTTAGCGGTTTCAAATTCAATATCACCCACCAATTTACCATTGGTCAAGCGATGGGTGCCGACATCGACAACAATTGCGCCGGGTTTAATCCATGCTGACTGAATAATGCCGGGCTTGCCAATAGCGGAAACTAATACATCAGCGTCTTCAATAGCTGCGGCTAAATTTTTGGTAAAGCGGTGGCAAATGGTCACGGTACTGCCGGCTAATAACAGCTCAAGCGACATCGGTCTGCCGACAATATTTGAGGCGCCGACCACCGTCGCGTTCAAACCTCGTAATTTGATAGCATAATGTTCTAAAAGTTTGATCACGCCAAAAGGTGTGCACGGATGTAATGCCGGTATTCTGCTGGTCAGACAGCCGATGTTATAAGGGTGGAAACCATCCGCGTCTTTGGCAGGATCAATGCGTTTGATGACTTTTTCTTCACTGATGTGCGCTGGCAGTGGCAGCTGAATTAGAATACCATCGATTTTAGAATCCTCATTGAGTTCATCAATCAAGGATAATAACGCTGATTCGGAGGTGTCCGCTGTTAGATGATGCGCATAAGAAATAATGCCGACTTTTTTACAGTCTTGTCGTTTGTGATGCACATAGATTTCAGAAGCGGGATCATCGCCAACCAGTACCACAGCCAAACCGGGCGCGCGTCGGTTTTGATCTCGATGTCGCTTGATGCGTTGAGCAATATCATCACGGATTTTCGCGGCAGTTTTTCTGCCGTCTAGTATTTGACCAGTCATAATTTCATCTAATTTTATCAGAGCTCATTTTATTCATTTTTTATGGCTAAGTCTATAGCCGCTACAATTCGCGTTTAACAAACTTTTTGCTTACTTTTTATGAGGTAATTCGGAATTCATCTCGTGGGGGTTGATTTTTATAACCAATTTCAGTATATTCAGGCCTCATTAATTTTAATATTTAATAATAAAATACCGGAGGGGTAACAATGAAAAAAATATTAATGACTACTTTATTAACTTCAATGCTTTCCTTGACTATTTGTCATTTAGCATTTGGCGATAATTCTGATCGTAATTGGTCTTGTGTCACAGGGGCTACTGATCAGACGGGTAGTGGTCACCCGTATGTTGAGAAACCAACTGCTTTAATATTTAATGCAAACGGTAACTGTGAAAGTAACGATCAAAACTGTTGTATTCCACAGTTAGATGTTGCTGTCGAAGTAAGCAATGAACAGTATGCACGTTGTTTCCGCATGGTAATACCTAATCCAAATAAGAATCCTACTAAATTAGAGGAGAAGCTAAATAAAGATATTATTGTACGTTGCCTCAAAGACCATTACCCTATGCTTAATAATGTAAACCCAAGTACAGTTGATTGTTGGGTCAACAACGCGATGGATGCGGCTCGTGAAGATCAAGCAGATTGTGGTGGTAATCCTCCTCCTCCAAGCTACTAATAAGGCTGTCATCTCAGTATTGGCTATAACATGTGTTATAGCCAATACTAAACAATAAGTATATCATTATCAAATTTCTAATATTATTATAGTGAAACTAAACATTGGCATTTAGATTAGCTGCCAATCTTTGCATACCATTTTCATTCCTGTTCCATTTTTACATATCGAAGAAAATCATTTTCAATTCAATTTCACTAAGATCTACTTGCTTAGAGTGTTATAGTGCAAAAAATCACAAAACAATAAAGAAATAACTTGAGTTATTGTTAATGATGGTATATATATACCCCTCTTTTTTAGAAAGATGGATTATAAGCAGGTAATCCATCAACGTTTGCCTGGTGTTTTTTATAGTATTGCTGAATGTGGCACTGATTGTTAAGGGGGTATGAACATATGCAAAATTGCTATCGACCTTATTTTATGTTTCGTCCCTTGTCTGTGAAGACGGCGGTTGATTATTACAAGACACATTTGGGCGAGGGCGTGTTGTACGCGGTAAAAGCCAATCCCAATGAAACCGTATTATCGACCTTATATGATGCCGGTATTCGTAAGTTCGATGTCGCTTCACTGGGTGAGGTGATTCGCATTCGTACTTTATTTCCTGATGCTGAAATTTATTTTATGCATCCAGTCAAATCAAGATTCGCGATTAGAGAATCTTATTTCAAGCATAAGGTGCGTCATTTCTCGCTGGATAGTGAGATGGAATTACACAAGATTTTACAGGAAACCGATGATGCCGATGATCTCTGTTTATATTTGCGCTTATCGGTGCCTAATTCTTATGCCGAAATTAATTTATCCAATAAATTTGGCATTGATCATGAAAAAGCGCCTGATCTGCTCAAATTGATTAGTCAGCGCGCGCGAAAACTGGGGATTTGTTTTCATGTGGGGTCGCAATGTATGCACCCACAGGCTTATCGACTTGCCATTCAGGCGGCAAAAAAGGTGATTGATTACGCTGGTGTGCGGCTTGATTTCTTTAATGTTGGCGGTGGTTTTCCATCGGTTTACCCTGGTATGATTCCTCCGCCTCTGATTGATTATTTTACCATTATTCATCAAGAGTTCTCGCAAATTAACCAAGATGGGGCGATGACATTGCTGTGTGAACCGGGGCGTTCATTGGTGGCTGAATCGATGTCAGTGGTGGTGCGCGTTAACTTGAGACGCGAACACGATCTTTATATTAACGATGGCACTTATGGTAGTTTATTTGACGCCGGTAGCTTGAAGTTTATTTTTCCTACCCGTCTTTTGCGCGAAAGTCATGAGGAAACGGCAGATTATCTCCCCTTCCAGTTTTATGGACCAACTTGTGATGGCATTGATTTTATGCCGGGACCGTTTTATTTGCCCAGTGATATTGATGAAGGTGATTATATCGAAGTCGGTCAGATTGGCGCCTATGGGCAGGCAATGGCAACCGGTTTTAACGGTTTTGGTCATGAAAAAGAACTGATTATAACGGATAGTAAACCACTGATGACCATGTTTGGTGATGATGTATTTAAAGAGCAGGCGGCTTAAACCTAAAAAAGAGGTAGATATAAATGAGGTATATATTATGACAAAGATCAATCATGAGCACGAAACTAGAGATCAATTAAGGTCAAAACTGTTGAAGAAAACGGTCAAACATATTGATGTGACCGCTTTTGACGCCCGCCCCATCATCAAATCGATGAGCGATATGTCCTTCACTTCTCGTGATTTAGCGCGGGCGACAGAAATTTTTAATACTATGCTTGCTGATCCCGATTGCAGCATTATTCTGACCATAGCCGGTTCAACTTCAGCCGGTGGTTGTATGCAGCTCTACGCCGATTTAATTAAATTCAATATGGTCGATGCCATTGTTGCCACGGGTGCCAGCATTGTTGACATGGATTTTTTTGAAGCTTTAGGGTTTAAACACTACCAAAGCGCGGCGACAGTGGATGACAATACGTTACGTCAACACGCTATTGATCGTATTTATGATACCTATATTGACGAGGAACAGCTGCAAGTTTGTGATCATACGATTTGCCAAATTGCCGATCGCTTAGAAGCGCGTCCTTACAGTTCGCGTGAATTCATTGCTGAAATGGGGCGATGGCTGGCTGAAAATGGTGTCAAAAAAGAGGGCGATTCATTGGTGCGTTTAGCTTATGAACATTATGTGCCGATTTTTTGTCCCGCGTTTACCGATTCTTCGGCGGGATTTGGCTTAGTAATGCACCAAGCCAAAAACCCTCAGAACCATGTAACCATTGATGCTATCCGAGATTTCAGAGAATTAACTGAGGTGAAAATTAAAGCGGGGACAACGGGGCTATTAATGATTGGCGGCGGCGTGCCAAAGAATTTTGCTCAGGATACGGTTGTTTGTGCCGACTTGTTGGGGCATCATGAGGTTGAAATGCACAAATACGCCATCCAGATTACTGTCGCCGATGCGCGTGATGGCGCTTGTTCCAGCTCAACACTTAAAGAAGCCTGTTCTTGGGGCAAAGTTGATACCTGCTATGAGCAGATGGTTTTTGCTGAAGCGACGTCCGTATTGCCGTTGATGGTAAGTGACGCCTATCACCAGGCGCGTTGGAAATCACGAAAGCGCCGTGAATATGCCAAAACCTGAAAGAAAATATGATCATCCGCGCTTGTTTATCGGCAGACAAAATATGGCTAAATTTATCACAGTGCTTATGAATGAGTTCTTATGGCGTATTCGTGACCATAAATTTAAAAATTTATGCCATTTCCTATTGACATAAGGCCTGTTTTCAAACAGAATGTAGCGCTATTTTGTTATCAAAATAGTTTAAACACTCGTGTTTGATAAAGAGAAAACTATTATTTATCAGTAACTTATTGCTGGAGAAACTGTATTATTTGAGTCTTAGTAAATTAAACTTTTTCCGTTGTTAGAGGAGGGGTGCCCGAGCGGCCAAAGGGAGCAGACTGTAAATCTGCCGGCTTATGCCTTCGAAGGTTCGAATCCTTCCCCCTCCAAATCAGGCGGGTGTAGTTCAATGGTAGAACTTCAGCCTTCCAAGCTGATAGTGTGGGTTCGATTCCCATCACCCGCTCCAACCGAGTATTTGGTAAAAGATGGGATGAGGGAATATGAGCATAGCTATTGGGCCCCGGCAAGCCGTTATTGCGTAACCGCCCACATAGCTCAGGGGTAGAGCACTTCCTTGGTAAGGAAGAGGTCACCGGTTCAATTCCGGTTGTGGGCTCCAGCTAATACTTGATTTTTATGGTAAAAACTGAGATTTTATTGATTCGTTGATTAACTTAAATTGAGGAGAATAAGCGATGGCAGATAAATTTGAACGAAATAAGCCGCATGTGAATGTAGGCACGATAGGTCATGTGGATCATGGTAAGACCACATTAACCGCGGCGATGACGACAGTGTTGTCAAAGAAATTTGGTGGCGCGGCGGTGGCGTTTGACAATATTGATAAGGCGCCGGAAGAAAAAGCGCGAGGTATCACCATTTCGACATCGCATGTGGAGTATGAGAGTGACAAGCGTCACTACGCGCACGTGGACTGTCCAGGTCACGCGGATTATGTGAAGAACATGATTACAGGGGCGGCGCAGATGGATGGGGCGATCTTGGTAGTGAATGCGGCGGATGGTCCGATGCCACAGACGCGAGAGCACATTCTGTTAGCGCGTCAGGTAGGTGTGCCGTATATTGTGGTATTTTTAAACAAATGCGACATGGTGGAAGATGAAGAATTACTAGAATTAGTAGAGATGGAAGTA
>JBCCYM010000057.1:0-11590 GCA_039190005.1 Pseudomonadota bacterium | reverse complement strand
AAAAAGGAAAGTAATGTATAACTTAGACTGATCGATATCAGCATATGGATTATTTTTAATAATGGTATCGAACTGCTTCTTAGATTTGATTAAAACCACTGTTTTTATGCCAAAATGCTTAAAAATCGCTTTTTCAATTGTTGTGGCGATACTGAGTTTATTACGCTCAGTCTCTGTGAAAATAAGGTTCCCACTCTGAATATAAGTCTTAATATCAGTAAAACCGATTTTCGCGCAGACCTCTTTGAGTTCGCCCATTTTAATCTGATTTCTACCGCCAATATTAATACCGCGAATCAATGAAATATATTCTGACATAAGGTATTGCCCCCAACACTAAGCGTTCTTAGTGTTAATTGTTAGCTTATCAATATAAGTTTTTATAAATAAAAGAAAAATAAGCGATGGGATGCCGGCAATAAACGCCCAAAAATAGAAATGCACCCAACCGATATGCGCGACCATGAAACCGGCAAGCGGGCCGATAAATATCCGTCCGATGGAATCAATGGCTGAAAAAACCGCAAACTGAGTCGCCGTATAGCGCTGATCACATAATGCCATTAGAAAGGCTAAAAAAGCGATGGTACCCATGCCACCAAAGAAGTTTTCGGCGATGACCACAAACGCCATTACCACATAGCTTTTGCCAACGATTGCTAATAGCATATATCCAAGATTGGTAATCGTCTGAAAAATACCAAACAGCATTAAACTACTAAAAAGCCGCACACGGGTCATGATAATACCACCGACAACACCACCAAGAATTGTCGCCAATAACCCTCCTACTTTATTAATAAAAGCCAAATCAACCAGACTAAAATGTACGCCACGTAATAAAAATGTGGTGGATAAGGATAAGGTAAAGGCGTCACCAAATTTATAAAAAATGATGACTAATAAAATCCATAAGCAACGCGGGCGAGACATAAATTCTTTTATCGGCTCAATAAATGCTAGTATAATTTTTTCTGGACGTTGCTTATTGGTTTTAAGTTTTGGCGCCGATAATGTGCCAATAATACCAATACACATAAAACCCGCCATGAGCAAATACGCTGCGCGAAAACTGTAATGCGCGGCGAAACCAAGCGCGAAGGCGCCAGAAGTCAACATGGCGATGCGATAACCAATTAAATAAAACGATGAACCTAAACCACGCTCACTATCCGGCAATAATTCAGTACGGTAGGCGTCAGAAGAAATATCCTGAGTAGAGGAAAAAATAGCGGCCAGCAATGCCGCGCCCCACATTAATTCAGGATTGGTTTTTGGATCAATCATCGCCATCACGATCAACATGACAATTATTGCTAATTGCATGACAAACACCCAAGCACGGCGATGATCGAGAAAAGGTAATGAGAATCGATCAAATAATGGTGCCCATAAAAATTTATACGCGTACGGTTGCTGCACTAAACTAAAGAAACCGATGGTCGTCACCGCTAAACCCGCTTCGGTTAACCAAGCCTGAAGCATGGAGATAATCAACATAATGGGTAAGCCGGAAGCAAACGCTAGTAACAACACACTGGTCATGCGATGCGGTTTATGGTTTATAAAGTTTATATTATTCATCCGCTTTACTTTGGTGTGACGTTATTTTCTTTTCTAATCGTTTTAGTTTTTTATGTCGTTTCTTTTTGCGAAACAGAACAAGTAATGGTCCAGACAGCGTGTATAGCATGGATATTAAAAATAATACCCAAGGCGGATTCCAGGCAATGGCGACAACAACAAGCACCGTAATTAATATGACAAAAAAAGGCACTTTACCGGTAAGGTCTAAATCTTTAAAACTAAAATAGCGTACACTGCTAGTCATCAAAATTGCCGTTAACACCATTACTATTGCGATAATAATATAGACAATCATCGCGTTGCTTACACCAAGATAATGGCTTACCCAAAGTGTGCTTATCACTAAAGAAGATGCCGAAGGACAAGGCATACCGGCAAAATAACGTTTGTCTTGTGATACTTGTATGTTAAACCTGGCTAAACGCAAGGCTGTCGCCACGGTATAAAAAAAGCAGATGAGCCAACCTATTTTTCCTAAATGAAATAAGGTCACTTGATAAACAATTAATCCAGGCGCGGCGCCGAAGCAAAGCATGTCCGATAAACTGTCGTATTGAGCGCCAAAAGCACTTTGCGTATTGGTTAAACGAGCGATGCGACCATCTAGCGCGTCGGCGATCATAGCGACATAGATTGCTATAATCGCGTTATCAATACGACCATCCATCGCGCTGACTATCGCGTAAAAAGCGGCAAACAAGCCGAGTGTTGTTAACAAATTAGGTAAGAGATAAATACCGCGTCGAGGTTGTTTTTGCGCCTCATCCGCTCTATCTTTTAATGTTGTCGCCATGGCTCTGTTATCACTTATGTTGTGTTTTGCTATTTAAACGCAAATGCGGAAAAAATAAGACATCACGAATAGAAGGTGAATTGGTAAACAGCATGACCAAGCGATCAATACCAATGCCCTCACCCGCTGTCGGTGGCAATCCATGTTCCAGCGCGGTGATGTAATCGTCGTCATAATACATCGCTTCCTCGTCACCGGCAGCTTTCGCTTTAATTTGTTGACGAAAACGCTCCGCTTGATCTTCAGGATCATTTAATTCAGAAAAACCATTCGCTATCTCACGTCCGGCGATAAAAAGTTCAAAACGATCGACATAAAAAGGATCATCATCATTGCAGCGTGATAACGGTGAAACTTCAGCGGAAAAGCCGGTAATAAATGTGGGTTGTATCAGTTTATCTTCAGCAATTTCTTCGAACAATGCCATTTGCAGTTTACCCAAACCGTCATTAGCATTGATCTCAATACCATGTTTTTCAGCGACAACTTTAGCACGCGCTAAATCATTGAGATCATCATCGGTAATATTATCAGCAAATTTTATAATCGCTTCTTTTATGGTCATGCGATCAAACGTTTTGCCAAAATCAAATTGATGCCCCTGATAAGTAAACACGGTATCGCCTAATACTTGTCGAGCGATAGTTGAGAACATTTTTTCTGTCAAGTCGATCATATCTTCATAATCAGAATAAGCTTGATAAAATTCCAACATGGTAAACTCAGGATTATGCCGTGTGGAAATGCCTTCATTCCGGAAATTGCGATTGATTTCAAAAACGTTTTCAAAACCGCCAACAACCAGTCGTTTTAAATAAAGCTCCGGCGCGACACGCAAGTACAATGGCATATCCAAGGCGTTATGATAGGTTGTGAATGGTTTGGCCAAAGCGCCACCGGGAATGGCATGCATCATGGGCGTTTCAACTTCGATATAGTTTAGATTAAGCAAGTATTCCCGTAATGCCGCGATTGTTTTTGAACGAATAAAAAATACCTGGCGCGTTTCCTCATTGGCAATTAAATCGACATAGCGTTGACGATAACGGACTTCTTGATCAACCAAGCCATGAAATTTATCCGGCAAAGGACGCAAGGATTTTGTCAGTAATTCGATTGTTTGAGCATGTATTGATAATTCACCGGTATTGGTTTTAAAAACATAGCCGCGCACGCCGATAATATCGCCGATATCCCAATGTTTAAACTGTTCATAAATACCTTCTGGCAAGTCATTTTTTTTAATATAGACTTGTATCTTACCCGACATGTCCTGTAAATGAATAAAGCTTGCTTTCCCCATCAAACGCCTGGTCATAATACGACCGGCAATAGACACTTTGTTTTTCTCTGCGGATTGTTGTAATGTGTCTTTATCTAAATTACTGAAATCACGATGCAAATCTGCCGCTAAATGCTGCCGACGAAAATGATTGGGATAGGCCTGAGAAGACTGGCGCAAAGCGGATAATTTTTCCTTACGCAAAGCAATCTGCGCGTTCTCATCAAGCGTTTCTTCAATGTTTGTCACGTGTAATTGTCTATCTTTCACTTTTTATAACCTTAATTATTTCACTCATTGTGCGCTAATTTTACACTGTTTCCAAGCCTTGTAACAGACTCGCTTGTAAAAACATGTCGATATTACCATCCAATATATCTTTCGTATTGCCACTTTGCACACCTGTTCGTAAATCCTTAATGCGCGCTTCATCCAACACATAAGAACGAATCTGATGTCCCCAGCCTATATCAGATTTTGCTTCTTCCATAGCTTGTTTTTCCTCATTGCGTTTGTGCATTTCCAGTTCATACAACTTTGCTTTCAACTGATTCATAGCGTTTGCCTTGTTTTGATGCTGTGATCGTTCACTTTGGCACTGCACCACTGTATTTGTTGGCAAATGGGTAATTCGCACCGCGGAATCAGTACGGTTCACATGCTGACCACCGGCACCACTGGCACGATACGTGTCAATACGCAAATCAGCAGGATTAATATCAATTTCAATGCTATCATCAACTTCTGGATAGACAAATACCGACGCGAATGAGGTATGACGTTTATTATTGGCATTAAAAGGCGATTTTCGTACCAAACGATGAATACCGGTTTCAGTACGCAACCAACCAAAGGCATAATCGCCTTTGATATAAACCGTCGCGCTTTTAATACCAGCAACTTCACCCGCGGAAACTTCAAGCAACTGCACATTAAAATCATGTCGTTCCGCCCAACGCAGATACATTCTTAACAACATATTCGCCCAATCTTGCGCTTCAGTGCCGCCTGAACCGGATTGAATATCAATATAGGCGTAATTAGCATCCATCGCGCCACTAAACATGCGTTGAAATTCCAAGCCCCCAAGCTGTTGTTCTAGCAATGTTAAATCCTCACCAATAGCATTGAAACTGTCCTGATCTTGCTCGGCAAGGGCCAACTCAAGTAATTCAGTATTGTCTTGAAGATTTTTGGATATCGTTTTGTAAGTATTGACAATTGTTTCAAGACGACGGTGCGCTTTGCCTAAAGTCTGCGATTTTTCACTGTCTTGCCAAACATCAGGCTGTTCCAGTTCACGTGTGACTTCAATCAATCGTTCGACTTGGCGATCGTAGTCAAAGATACCCCCGTAATAATCGCAATCGCTCTTGCAAATTATTAATTTTTTCTTTTAAGCTATTTATTTCAAACATTTTTTAATGCTCTCTTGTTTCAGAAAAATTTATTTTCGGCCAACGTTCTATGCTAAGCTGTAAATGCGCTCGGCTTGGCGCCAGATAAGTCAAATAATCACTGCCATCAAGCGCAAGATAATCATACATTTTTTTCTTGAATTCTTCCAGATGTTTTTTATCTTCACAGAAAATCCAACGCGCTGTGATTACAGTCACATCAGTATAATGACAATTGACATGATATTCATGTTGCAAACGATGGGCGACAACATCAAACTGCAACACACCAACCGCGCCCAGTATCAGATCATTATTGCGCAATGGTTGAAATACTTGAGTAGCACCCTCTTCTGAAAGTTGTTGCAAACCTTTTTGTAATGCTTTCATTTTAAGCGGATCTTTGAGGATAACCAGACGAAAAAGTTCCGGCGCGAAATTTGGAATACCGGTAAATTGCATCTGTTCACCTTCAGTAAAGGTATCGCTGATTTGAATGGTACCATGATTATGAATGCCGATAATATCACCGGGCCAAGCTTCCTCCGCGTGTTCACGTTCACTGGCCATAAATGTCAGCACCTGTTTAAACTGTACCGCTTTGCCGGTACGCACTTGATACAGACGCATTCCTTTTTTAAACTGCCCGGAACAAATACGCGCGAAAGCAATGCGATCGCGATGTTTGAGATCCATATTCGCTTGTATTTTAAACACAAAGGCGGTGAATTTTTTCTCCGCCGCCAACACCTCACGTTGAATGGTTTGGTGGGTTTGTGGCGCCGGGGCATAATCAACAAAGGCGTCAAGCAGTTCTTTAATACCAAAATTATTAACCGCTGACCCAAAAAATACCGGCGTCATTTTACCCGCCAGATAATCTTCTAAATTAAACCGGTGGCTGGCGCCAGCCAGCAATTCAATCTCATCCCGCAATTCTTTGGCCTGCTCACCTAAAATAGTATCCGCTTCTTCACTATGTAAGCCATCAATAATTTTAGCGGATCGGATTTTATCATTACCACCATCTTGATAGAGAATAATTTTATCCTGTAGCAAATGATAAACACCCTTAAAACGCTTGCCCATGCCGATAGGCCAGGTAATCGCTGCGCATTGAATATCAAGCACATTTTCAATATCGTCAAGTAACATAATCGGTTCTTGACCTTCACGGTCAAGTTTATTGATAAATGTCAAAATGGGTGTATGCCGCAAACGGCAAATTTCCATCAATTTAATGGTGCGCGCTTCCACCCCTTTAGCCGCGTCAATGACCATAAGCGCTGAATCAACCGCGGTTAAGGTGCGATAGGTATCTTCAGAAAAATCAGCATGGCCTGGTGTATCCAACAGATTCATAATCTTTTGGCGATAGGAAAATTGCATCACCGAAGTCGTTACTGAAATACCCCGCTGTTGCTCCAGCGCCATCCAGTCTGAGGTCGCGTGTCGAGACGCTTTACGCCCTTTCACCGCGCCGGCAAGCTGAATGGCGCCGCCAAATAGCAGTAATTTTTCAGTTAATGTGGTTTTACCGGCATCAGGATGAGAAATAATCGCAAAAGTGCGCCGTTTAGCAATTTGTTGTTCTACTATTGACATGGCCTTCATAACATGCAAAATTGTGATAAAGAGACTGTTGGAATTTGACTAATCTGCCTTTCCCGCTTTCGCGAGAACAGCAGATTAAAATAGCTCAGACTTCAACAATCCCATAAAAAAATCATTGTATCAAAAAATAAATTTTGATCGCAAGAGTAATTAAGGATTATATAACCTGAAAACCGCGGTTAGCCAGCAAGGTGTTGCGCTATTGCTTGGCGATTAACTGTAGTTTTAGGTTTAATTTGGATTGATAAAAAATGAAAAATGCCGCTGATTTAGCCTACAAAAAACCTGTTGAATACACATATAAACGCTCGCTTATCGAAGAGTATGGTGACCAACTTTTAAACCTTTATGAATGGATGACAGCTCATTATCACTTTGGCTCGTGTGATAGTGTTTTGGAATTGGGGTGTGGCACCGGTGAGTTCTGGCAATATGCTTATAAATTATTAGACCCAAATAATAAACTAACATTAACTGATAAATCGCCGGAAATGCTGGAGCAAGCAAAGTCGCAAATTAGTCATTTACCTATAAACTGTCCAGTAAGTTTTCAACAAACTGATATTGATGAACTGAGTACTCTTGATATTAAAGTGAATGCTATCCTGTCACATTTAATGATTTATCACGCTAAAGATGTCGCTAATGTCATCACGAACATGAATAGGATGCTATCTGAATATGGCTGGATAGGCATAACAACCCAGTATATTGATTCATTCAAATCACACATGGACGTCGCCCATGACATTGATTCGCGTATCCCCGATCATATCCTCGTATATCCAGAAATTGATAAATTGCATCAAATGCTAATAGAGGCAGATGATGAAAATGATGTTTATAGGTATGACTATATCAATCATATTACTTGGCCGACAGCGGAGATAGCCATGCAATTTACCAAAACATTGCTATCAATCTCCACTTTTAATCCGGATGAAAATTTCTATAAACAATATCAGCAACGTGTACAAACTATCATAGCGGATAAAGGTGGATTTAGGACAGATTTCAAAGTCGCGTTTTTTATTTGTAAGCGGAGAATATTATGAGCATCAGCAATTCACTAAGGGAAGACATCGTCGGATATTTACAGCGTTGCGAATTCCGCGCGCTGTGTGACAATTACTGCCATGATAATTTTTTATGGACGATAAAAGGTAGTAGTCTATTATCAGGAACATATCATAATAAAGAAACATTTTTTACCGACGTCATTGGTCGTCTGAGCAATGTATTAAAAGGCGAATGGAAAATGAATATTCTTGATACCTATGTTGATAACAATACGATGATTATTGAAATGGTCGGTAATATCAAAGCAAAGAATGATAAAAATTATAATAATGAATATTGCTGGATATTCAAATTTGATAATAACAAAATTGTAAGCATTACCGCTTATTATGATTCATTATTGGTTAACACGACTTTAAACGAGAATGAAAACCATTGATAATATTAATCGCTCAAACTAAAGTGATTATTCATAAGGAAAACTAGGATATGTTAACGATTCTCTCAGTACTGATACCTGTTGTTTTACTGGTCGCTTTGGGTTGGTTTTTAGGTTGGCGAAAAATTTTTGATGAAAGTGTTTCCAATGGCTTAAATCTGTTTTTACTCAATGTCTCAATTCCGGCAATTTTTTTCTATGCCACGTATAAAATTGATATAAGCAATCTGCTGAATCCAAGGTTTATTGCCGCCTATATCCTACTATTTTTTATTGTGTTTATAGCGACATATATTATTTTCCGTGTGGGTCCCAAACGCTCACATGTACAAAGCACGTTAGCGGCTAACTGTAGTGCCGTCACTAATTTCGGTTTTGTCGGCCTTCCTATTTTGTTATTAGTTATTGGCAGAAGCATTCTGCCTTCAATGGCAATTCTTATGATCTGTTATGCCGCCATTATTCTACCTTGCTGTATTTTTATGTTGGAATGGGATTCGCAAAATCAAAGCGCAAGCGCGACAGCTTTCAACGCGTTTAAAAAATCAATACGCCACCCTTTTGTGATCTTTACACTATTAGGGATTTTATGTTCCGCTTTGCATATTAAGCTCCCAGTTTTTTTAGTGAATTTCATTCAATATGTGGAAAACACGCTCACACCATGCGCTTTAATCGCAGTGGGTTTAGAGTTATCCAGCGCCAAACTGAAAGAATTGGAAGAAATAGCTGTTTTCAGTATTATTATGATGATTGTACGACCGATATTAGGGTTTTTGATTGTGTTTTTATTTCATTTAAAACCACTTTACGCGACAATTATTATTCTCACATTTGCGTTGCCAACTGGGAAAACGTGTTTTGTGCTGGCTAAAACCTATAATCACTATGTAAAAGAATCCAGCGGTATTATTTCACTCACGACGCTACTTTCTTTTATTACCATCCCTTTGTCTCTTATCATCTGTTATCATCTTTGGCCGACAACGTTTGTTGTGCGTGTATGAAATTCATTTAGTGTCATAAAAATCAATCAGTTAAAACGGGAAAATCAGTCTGGATAAGGTCTTTAATAAGCTATTTTCCATTCTAGATTAATCTTGTCAGCAGGCATTGATTACTATGAAATTTGCGGGTACAATTTGACCAGGCAAATTACCTTGGGCTTTATGCAATAATGAAAATTATTAAAATAATATCAGCGATACTTCTAATCTCTTTTTATAGTACTACCATTGCCAAACCTAATCCCACCTCTGCCATCACAATTAATGGTGAGGGTTCAACAGTTATTTACGCCTTAATGTCTTATTGGACGCATGAATATAAAACGCATGTTCCCCAAGTCAAAATTAATCATGTCGGTTCAGGATCTGGCATTGGCATAAAAATGTTACGTGATAAGACAGTTGATTTCGCGGCTAGTGAAATGCCTATTGATAAGAAGATTTTAGATCAAAATGGTTGGACAGAATTTCCAATAGCCATCTCACCCTTAGAGATTATCTACAATTTGCCAAAAATTTCTGGTAACAAATTAATTTTAGATGGCAGTGTTATTGCTGACATTTACATGGGCAAAATTACATATTGGGATGATCCAGCTATAAAACGCCTTAATCCTAAATTAACGCTACCACATCATATGATAAAAATTATTTATCGCAGCAATGAATCAGGCACAAATTATACGTTTTCAAAATGGCTTGAGAAAGTGTCGCCTGATTGGGCCATTAAACACGACGGAAATTTATTGTTGAATTATCTAGCAAAAAATAAAATTGGCGTAAATAGTAGTGACGCCTTAGCAAAAGTGGTTAAAGGATTAAGCTATTCAATAGGCTACTGTGATTATAATGCCGCTGAGGCTCAAAATTTATCGATGGCTTCTCTTATTACTGAAGCTGATAATGAAGATGCTAAATACCTAGTACGGCCTGGATTATTATCCGCCTATGCTGGATTAGTTAATGTTTCTTCAAGCAATTTTGAAAGCAGCAATCTGGATTTAATTTCTCTGCCTGGAAGCAATAGCTGGCCAGTTATGATGGCAACCTATGTTATTATCCCGACAAAACAAGAAAAATCTAATTTAGCGAAACTCAACCAAATGCTTAAATTTTTCTTATGGACATTAAAACGAGGTGGTTCCTACGCGAGCGATTTAAAGTATATTCCTATTCCAGATAAGTTCACCAAAGATGTCATTCAAAGTTGGGAAAAAAGCATACCTGGTATTGACTTTGATAAACTGATACTGAATGTAAATCAAATGAATGCGTATAGTTAAAACTCATATTCAAATACTATACGTTATACTTAACAGCGGCGTTGTTGCAAATCAAAAAAAAGTGAAAGCGAATCGAGGAATTATGAGGGGCTAATCCGTGCGTAATCTTTTATATTAATGTAATAATGCTGAGTGTAACTATGCCAAATTATAAGTGTTCTGTATGTAATAAAGAATTAGGCCAATATATTTTTTGCAAGCAATGTAAAACAGAAAAAATTTGCAATCTCTGTCAGAGTAACAACAAATTTTGTAGCAACTGTTCTTCTCAAGTTAAAAATAAGCTTTCCCACTATAATAACACTTCTAGATACTGCTATAAGCCAAAAGGGTTATCACAAATTGATAATATACTTTACAAACTACAAAAAGATAATTCTAGCTTTTGCACCTATACCTGTAATAGCGCAGAAGAACACTTAGCATGCCTTTTAAATACTGGTAATAATACTGGTATTAATAAATTCATAAAAATGATGATGGAAACTATAAAAAAGAAAAATAAAGACCAACGCAAAATTATTTTAAACAAAATTTTTTGTATGACAAAAAAAGCATTGAACAATAAGACAATACATTATAACTCAATTATTGTTGCAAAATTTTTATCAAAATTTGAAGAATATGAAAAGGCTAAATATATATACGATTTTTTTAAAAAAAGTAAATTTCCAACTAAAGATACATTAATTAATTCTTATGATTTTCAAAAAAATTGTAGTCAAATCGATTGTTATATCTTAATAGAAAAGGGGCAAACTTTTAAGGTTTTCAAAATAGCCGAAGAAATGCTTCAGAAAAAACAATACGAGCAAGCAGATTGGATTTATGATGCACTTTCTGACACATTCCATAGGAATGGTCAACTGGGATTACAAGCGAATGTAGATTTTGAGAGGCTAAAACTTTTTTGCGCGGAACTCCATGATGAAAATTATTCTCGTAACAAGCAAAAGAGACAAAAATCAATCCTTAACAGTAATATTTTTCGTGCTGTTCGTATTGCTAAACAACTTGTGCTTGAGAAAGAATCATATCACAAAGAAACGGTTCTCGATGAATTACATGAATATGTTATAAAAATACTATCATTTTTTTCTCAAAAGAAATCTTATGTTTTCAAGAGTAACGCAACTTGTCACACCATGAAGCATTATTTATATTTTTT
>JBCCYM010000056.1:0-11996 GCA_039190005.1 Pseudomonadota bacterium | reverse complement strand
GCATATTGTCTTGTATATCTTTTTCACATTCCTATTGATAAACCATTTGCAATGAGCATCTCCAAGCGTTGCTTCATAAATGAAAAAAATAATCTCTTTACGATTTTGCAATCTTTTCGAGTAAAAAGAGACACAAATAATATTAAAGAAATTATAAAAGAAATAGAAAGTGCCGTCGAATGTATCAAAATTTTTTTTCCTATAAACTCTTCTTGGCATAAAAACGTAGAAAATTGTGAAATTTGTTATCAGTCTTGCAAACGGCAATCTAAGCATCACTGCCGATGTTGCGGTCGCATGATCTGTACCTCTTGTCTTTCTCCTTTAAGCATGAAACATATTTTACCACTTAAAAATATGCCGTTCCAAAAAAAAAATTACTGGGACAAAGATAGTTTAAGAAAAGAAGTGAAAGTTTGTAATATGTGTATTGTGACTAAACATATAGCGCGAGAATACATTAAAAATCATGTTAATCTCACACATCCTGAAAGAAAATTCTATAATTTAAATAATATCTCCATCATAGATGATGTATTAATTATTTTCATTATTCGCCATATTATGCGATTTTATTCACAAGAAACATACTCAAAATTTAAAAATACTCGTGAGTTTTTATCAGCCTATTTATATTTGCTTGATAAAAAAAGAATTATTAACTATAAAAAAATAATTTCAAATCCTGATATTATGAAACTGCTATTACACTATTTATATGATCGGAAAACGAAAAGTTTATATGATCCGAAAAAGAAAAGCAGATATTAAATTTAATTAAATTGCGACTATATCTGCTTCTTAAAAACGACAACTTAAGCCGATAACGCCAACAGCATTTTATTCAAGCGCTGAACAAATTCAGCCGGATTTTCCAGTTTACCACCTTCAGCCAATAACGCTTGATCGAATAGAATATTACTCCATTCTTCAAAACGTTCTTCATCGACTTCCGCTTTTAAGCGCTGAATAATCGCGTGATGGGGATTGAGCTCCAATATCGGCTTACCCGCCATCATCGGTTGACCGGCAGATTGCATGATACGCTGTAGATGCGCGCTCATTTCATGATCTTTGACCACAAGACAAGCTGGTGAGTCTGTCAGACGATGAGTAACGCGGACATCTTCGACTTTGTCACCCAGTATTTTTTTAATTTGCTCATTGATTTTGGTAAATTCATCTTTTTCTTTATCTTGCTGTTCTTTTTCTTCTTTGTCGGCTAAATCACCAAGATCAAGATCACCTTTAGACACGGATTGCAATGGTTTGCCATCAAATTCAGTTAAATGTGATGTTAACCATTCATCAACATTGTCGGATAACAATAACACTTCAATTTCTTTCTTACGAAAAACTTCAAGATGCGGGCTGTTTTTAGCGGAAGCAAAATTATCGGCAGTCACATAGTAAATTTTCTTCTGCTCTGGCTTCATGCGTTCAATATAGTCAGCAAATGACACATTTTGGACATTGGTATCATTGTGTGTTGACGCAAAACGTAATAATTTACCAATACGCTCTTTGTTATTGTAATCTTCGGCTGGCCCCTCTTTCAGCACTTTACCCATCGCTTCCCAGAATTTTTGATAGTTTTCTTTATCATTCTTGGCGACTTTCTCCAACATGCTTAATACACGCTTGGTAATGCCTGATTTAATGGCGCTAACAACTTTGTTATTTTGCAGAATTTCACGTGACACGTTCAAAGGCAAATCATGCGAATCGATCACACCTTTAACAAAACGTAAATACGTTGGTAAAAACTGTTCCGCTTCGTCCATAATAAACACGCGACGGACATAGAGTTTTAAGCCGCCATTCATTTTTTCACGATTCCATAAATCAAACGGCGCGCGGCTGGGAACATACAATAAGCTGGTGTATTCCTGTTTGCCTTCAACTTTATTCAACGCCCAGGTTAACGGATCTTCAAAATCGTGAGAGACATGCTTGTAAAATTCTTTGTAGTCTTCGGCTTTAATATCTTTTTTAGCAAGTGTCCACAAAGCTTTAGCGCGGTTCACTTTTTCCCATTCAGGTGCCGCTTTTTCTTTTTTGCTTTTTTTGGTTTTCGCTTTATCTTTATCTTTATCTTTTTCCTTTTCTTTTTCCTCAGCCGCCGGTTCAGGTTCAGGTGTTTTTTGCATATAAATCGGCAGATCAATGTAATCCGAATATTTGGTGATAATTTGACGTAATTGCCATTGTTCTAAGAAGTCTTTTTCTTCTTTTTTAAGATGTAAGATAATTTCAGTGCCACGATCTTTCTTTTCTATCGCTTCAATATCATATTCACCCGCGCCTTCGGATATCCACCGCACACCTTTACCTGCTGCTTCACCGGCGCGACGGGTATTGACCGTGACTTTATCGGCAACAATAAAGGCGGAATAAAAACCGACACCAAATTGTCCGATGAGTTTGCTGTCTTTATTTTGATCACCGGTTAAACCTGACAAAAATTCACGTGTGCCGGATTTAGCGATAGTTCCAAGGTGGCTGATAACATCATCACGATTCATGCCGATACCATTGTCACGGACGGTAACTGTGCGCGCTTTTTTATCGAATTCAATCTGAATTTTGAGCTCAGGATCATTTTCATAGACTTTGGAATTATCCAACGCCATAAAACGCAGCTTGTCACAAGCGTCCGCCGCGTTTGAGATCAGTTCTCGCAAAAATACTTCTTTATTGCTATATAACGCGTGTGTGACTAAGTGTAATAGCTGTTTCGTCGCGGTTTCAAAACGATGTGTCTCTTTTTTAGCGGTAGCTGGCATATTTATTTCTCCTCATATGTTAAATACTCATCAGATATTCACCAAATGGGGACAGTCTCTTAAAATTCAAGGATTACTGATAAATTTTCTCTATATTTATTTCGAGACATAAGGCTTGCTAAGCCCAAGAATTCGGCGTAATATAGGCACAACTGATTGGAGAAAATGGTATATGGCAAAACAATACGTCCATTTAGAGCAAACTACTTTGAAAAATGACGCTATCATGGCGCATCCACTCGCCTTGCCTAAGGTGATACATCTTGATGATCCAGCAACCGATGTGATGATTGATTTTTCTCGACACAAGTGTATGCATGTTCAGGTCTCTGATAAATTTGATTATATTTACCACAGCATTAATATTAGCCATACAGCACATTTATTGGTGCTCGATGATAATCGCATGCTTGGCATCATCAGCGCCAAAGACTTACATGGCGCTAAGCCCATTCAAATTACCCAAAATAGAGGCATTCAACGAGAAGAAATTACCGCGCCGATGTTAGCCACCTCCTGTGATGACATGATTGTATTTGATTACCATGAACTTGAACACGCGCGCGTGGGCAATATTGTTGAAAGTTTTAATTATTATAAGAAACACTTTGCCCTGGTTGTCGAAAAAGCTTCTGATATGCCGCAACAACTCATTTTCAATGACCATGACCACCCACAAGCCGACCAGCAAATCATTCGTGGTTTGATTATTGAAGATAAAATCAAAGCTCAGCTTTATATATAACATTGAAAATAAAACGCCTACACAGGCTTTAAAAGAGGATTAGTGCTATGAAAAAAATAACACATTGCTATTTTGCGATATGTGCCGTACTTTTAATGGGTATAATGAGTGGACTTTCAGGCTGCTCTGGTCCCAACTCTAGTCAAAATCTACCTGATATCAGCGTTACGGCAAGTCAAACTGAAAATGTTCAAAACGGACAGACCATAACGCTTACTTTTCAGAAAAATTCGAGCGATAATTTAACCAATGCGCCAAAAATCACGGTATCCACTAACGCCCAGGCAAGTTTTCCTCAAGGAAATACATGTCGTATAACAAATAAAACCTGCGCCTTACAAGTACTAATCGGGACAAACAGCAATGGTAATTACACGTTTCGTTTTTCAGTAGAAAATGCGACAATTTCGCCAAGTGTACTTAGATTTTCAATCTTAAACGCAATTGTGTCGTCGCTGAAATCAATTGGTGCCAGTGAGTACGATTTTACACTACCTAACCCTGGTTTAGGCAGCGAAGTGGCTATTTCATTTTCTGATTCAGCGCTAAAAGATGTCGTAAACAATGATATTGCCGATGTTTTTGGTGCCTCTGTTAGCGATACGGGTGTTTGTCGTGTTACTGAGAACAGCGATAAAAACGGTTACATAATTAACTTTACCAGCAGTAGTGGTGACTGTAATTTACAACTCTACAGCACAATCAAATCAACAATTGAAACAAAAGGCACCATTATTTTTTCTCATGACAATCAATCACAAACCTATGACTACACCAATCAGGGATATTTGCTTGCGGGTGGTCGTTCTTTTAATCAAAACAGTAATGGCGGCTATGACACCTTTAACACTTATGCCAATGGCAGTTGGGGCACAGCAAACAGTGCGGGGGGCTTGGATGGCACGATTTATGCACTGGCAGTCGGTACAGATGGCACGATTTACGCGGGTGGTAGTTCTTCCGAGACAAACAGCACTGGCAGCTTTAATACCTTTAACACTTATGCTAATGGCAGTTGGGGCACAGCAAACAGTGATAGCGGCTTAAATTTGACTATTTATGCGCTGGCAGTTGGTACAGATAGCACAATTTATGCGGGTGGTATTTCTTTCGAAACAAACACCTTTAACACTTATGCTAATGGCAGTTGGGGCACAGCAAACAGTGCGGGGGGCTTGGATGGCACGATTTTTGCGCTGGCAGTCGGTACAAATGGCACGATTTATGCGGGTGGTAGTTCTTCCGAGACAAACAGCACTGGCAGCTATGACACCTTTAACACTTATGTTAATGGCAGTTGGGGTACAGCAAACAGTGCGGGGGGCTTGGATGGCACGATTTATGCGCTGGCAGTCGGTACAGACGGCACGATTTATGCGGGTGGTATTTCTTCCGAGATAAACAGTACTGGCGGCTATGACACCTTTAACACTTATGCCAATGGCAGTTGGGGCACAGCAAACAGTGATAGCGGCTTGGATTTGATTATTCATGCGCTGGCAGTCGGTACAAATGGCACGATTTATGCGGGTGGTAGTTCTTCCGAGACAAACAGCACTGGCAGCTATGACACCTTTAACATTTATGCTAATGGCAGTTGGGGCACAGCAAACAGTGCGGGGGGCTTGGATGGCACGATTTTTGCGCTGGCAGTCGGTACAAATGGCACAATTTATGCGGGTGGTATTTCTGCCTTTAGAAACAGTACTGGCGGCCATGAGACCTTTAACACTTATGTTAATGGCAGTTGGAGCACAGCAAACAGTGATAGCGGCTTAAATTTGACTATTTATGCGCTGGCTTTCTATAATAAACTTAACATTGTAGGTCAATAATTTTAGATGCTCAGCTACCTAACTGAACAGTTACAATCAATTTGTAAAGTATGCAGCCCAAAAGCCTCATAATTCTTATTTAAAATTAAGCCAAGTATTTGTTTCAAACAGCCGTTTTTTATGCTATTTTCAGCAAATTGTTAAAATCCATTGTAACTATGTGAGGAATACTATGTTTGGCTTAGGTTTTGGCTTAAAAAGATTACGCGGTTTATTCTCCAGTGATTTATCGATTGATCTAGGCACCGCTAATACACTTGTCTACGTCAAAGGCGAAGGCATTGTACTTGATGAGCCTTCAGTAGTGGCGATCCGTCAGGATGAAGCTGGTGGCCCAAAGCAGATTGCCGCTGTCGGCAATGAAGCTAAAAATATGCTTGGACGCACACCAGGCAACATCACCGCCATTCGCCCACTCAAAGACGGTGTGATTGCCGATTTCTACATCACTGAAAAAATGTTGCAGTACTTTATTAAAAATGTGCATCATAATAAGAGCCGTTTCTTACGCCCAAGTCCTCGTGTATTGATCTGTGTCCCCTGTGGCTCTACTCAAGTTGAACGACGCGCCATTCGCGAATCGGCATTAGGCGCTGGCGCCCGTGAAGTGCATCTGATTGAAGAACCAGTATTAGCGGCACTTGGCGCTGGTCTACCGGTCACTGAAGCGCGCGGATCCATGGTGGTTGATATTGGTGGCGGCACCACGGAAGTCGCGATTATTTCTTTAAATGGTGTGGTGTATTCCGCTTCGGTGAGAATTGGCGGCGATCGTTTTGATGAAGCGATTATCGCTTATGTCCGACGCAATTATGGCAGCTTAATTGGTGAGGCCACGGCTGAGCGGATTAAAAAACTGATTGGCTGCGCGTATCCCAGCAGTGAAGTGTTGGAACTTGAAGTCAGAGGACGTAATTTAGCCGAAGGCATTCCAAGAGCGTTTACCTTAAATAGCAATGAAATCTTAGAAGCCGTGCAAGAACCATTGTCTGGCATTGTCAGTGCTGTGCGCGGCGCTTTAGAACAAGCGCCACCTGAACTTGCCGCCGATATTGCCGAGAATGGCATGGTATTAACCGGTGGTGGCGCTTTATTACGTGATTTTGACCGTTTGATTGCTGAAGAAACCGGTTTATCGGCGACAGTTGCCGATGACGCACTTTCCTGTGTCGCCCGTGGTGGTGGTCAAGCCTTGGAAATGATTGATAAGCTCAAAGGTGATACCTTACTTAAAAGCTAATTTTTTTATTGAGGTAATTCTCCAATTAAGCGAATTTTCAAAACCGATCGTTTTCTTGAATTTCGTACCATCGCGTTTGCTATATTAGCACTTATCTGCGTCGTTTTAGATCATCACAGCGCCACTTTTCATCGCGCGCGCGCGACCAGCGCGGTTATCACCACACCGATTACCTATTTAGTCAACACCCCTGTTCGTCTCTATCATGATCTGCATAATATTGTCAGTTCAAATCGCGCCTTAGTGGCCGAAAATACTAAACTCAAGGCGGAACAGATTTTGCTCAAACAGAAATTGCAAAATTTACTGGAATTACAAAATGAACATAAACAATTGCAAGCACTGTTAAAAAGTATACCCGAAACCAATACCCATACATCATTGGCATTACTACTTGGCATTATGCCTGACCCTTATTTACAACAAATTGTCATTAATAAAGGCAAACATGCTGATGTGTTTGTTGGCCAAGCTGTTATTGACGCTTATGGTATTGTTGGACAGGTGATAGCTGTTGAACCGCTCAAGAGTCGGGTCATGCTGATTACCAGTCATAACAGCTCAGTGCCGGTACAGGATAGTCGTAGCGGCGCGCGCTCAATTGCTGTAGGTGATGGTGTGAATAAACTGATATTACAGGGCGTTACCAATACAACCAATATTAAAGTCGGCGATTTAATGATTACCTCCGGTCTTGGTAAACGCTATGCTTATGGTTACCCGGTTGGTAAAGTGATAGCCATTGATCATGGTGGTAGTCAATTTTCTCAAGTTATTCTACAGCCCGCGGCACGTTTACATCGCAGTCGTTTAATGTTGCTGTTATGGCCGGCAGGTAAACATCAGACACAACAACAAACGGTTACCTCAAAAACAACTAACAGAGACCATTAATGCCATGTCTTATAACTATGATATCAGTGGAAGAATAATTATTATCAGTTTTATTATTGCCTTAATGATCACGGTAATGCCCTGGTCATCCTGGCTGATTTGGCTGCGCCCCGACTTTACTTTATTGGTATTACTTTATTGGGTAATGACCAGACCTTATTTGATTGGCATCCGCACCGCTTTTGTACTGGGTATTTTTGTTGATCTGCTTGATGGTACAGTATTAGGCTTACACGCTTTCGCTTATGTGGTACTCACTTATATTGTGATTAAATATCACCGGAAATTCAACGCGATTTCTTCACTGCAAAATATAGTATTAACCGCGGCGATATTATTGCTTTACAGTATTATTATACTGGCTATCCAATCATTTACCGGCAATTCACCTGCAACGTTTTTATACTGGTTATCTTTTGTTGGCAATGTGATTTTCTGGCTGTTAATTTACTGGGTATTGACAAAAATATGTCGTCGTTATCATGTTAATTAGCAATTTTTACCATTCCCATATCTTTTCCCGTTATTCCCGCGCAGGCGGTCCCTGAGCTTGTCGAAGGGCGGGAATCCAGAGAACAAACAACAGGCATAAACATTTTTTTCCTAGATTCCCGCCTGCGCGGGAATGACGGGGAGAAAGCGGGAAAGGCGAGAGAGAATATTATAGATAACATTTTTTTTAATTTATCGACACATCAGAAGAATCATTCAACATCCACATCGTCAACAGGCAAGCAAATAAAAGTACCACCGCGGCAATAATAAACGACAGCTCCACACCAAAGATAAATACCGATGATTCAACAATAATGGTTCCAAAAATTGCCACGCCAATTAAACTGCCAATTTGTCTGCTGGTATTAAAAACGCCTGAAGCCATACCAGCCTGATGATGTGATACTGATCTTATAATCGCCACCGTTGCCGCTGGCATAACAAGTCCTAAACCAAAGCTGGCAATCACAAACGCTATAATAAACCAGGGATATAACAGTTCATACTTCACAATAATAACCATAATAATAAATCCAATACCCGCTAAAAACAAACCGTATCGCATTGGTGCTTTGGGGCCAATAACTGCCGATATCTTACCGGAAAAATAACTGGAAAACGTACAAGTTACCATAAAAGGCAACAGTGCTAAACCTGTCATCATCACCGTATAGTGTCTTATACGATGAAAATAAAGTGGTAAAATAAATAAAGCGCCATAAAAACTGATATTAATGACCATACCTGCAATTGCTGAGATAGAAAAATTCTTATGCTTAAAAAATTTCAACGGCAACATCGGTGCCTTGACCTTTAGTTCAGTGATAATAAATCCAATAGTACCTATCATAAACACACAGAATGACACAATAATCTTAGATGAATACCATGCAGTTGGTCCAATTTCAATAAGCACAAAGGCTAAGGCCGCAATACTTATGATGCCAAATAACTGACCAATACTGTCAAACTTATTTTCCGGTGGATTTGCCATTGGGTTCATAACAAATATTGCCGTGAATATAAAACTGATAAGACCAAAAAAAATATTAACAAAGAAAATCGCGTGCCAGCTAAATAATGCCGTCAGTACTGCCCCAATAATAGGACCAGAAGTTAAGGCTATGCCACCGGTGGATGCCCAGATACCAATGGCGCGTGCTCGTGTTGCTTCATCAGGGAAAGAAGCGTTAAGTAATGCCAGTGAAGTTGGCACCATAAACGCGGCGGCAGCGCCTTGTAGAAATCTGAACAGTGTTAACATCCACGCGGAATTGGATAAGCCACAAAGAAAAGAAACCAGTGTAAAAACAACCACACCCCCCTGAAAAAGCTTTTTAGCGCCAAACTGATCGCTCATATAACCCGCCATCAACAATAGTGAGGCAAACATTAAGGTATAGCCATTCACAATCCACTGTAACCAGGAAATAGTGGTATTTAATCCAGTCGCGATGTTAGGCAAGGCGACATTGACAATAGCCGCGTCCATAATCACCATAAAAAATCCGGTGCATAGTGATAAAAGTGGTATTAATCTCATATTTTTTATTTCATAAACTAACTATATTTCACCGCGCTGCTCAGACATGAGCATTGTCAAAAGACTAGCCAATAAAAGCACGCCGACAGCAATAATAAGTGTGAGCTCCATGCCAGAGATAAATGTTGATGATACAGCAATAATTGTTCCAAAGACTGCCACACCGATTAAGCTGCCGATTTGCCTACTAGTATTAAATACCCCCGAAGCCATGCCAGCCTGATGATGTGATACTGATCTTATAATGGCAATTGTTGCTGCCGGCATCGTGAACGACAACCCCGAACCAATAATTGCAAAAGGTAATATAAACCAAGAATATGGCAGTGTGTACTTGATTACAACAAGCAAGGCAAGAAAACCGACTCCACCACATAGTAAACCATATAACATTGGTTTTTTTGTTCCAATAACACCAACCAGTTTGCCAGCGAAATAAGCGCAAATTGCATTCATTATGACTAAAGGTAACAATGCAAAACCCGTCGTCAATACACTATAATGCCTTATATGATGAAAATACAATGGAAAAAGAAACAACTCACCATAAAAACCGACATTGATTGTCATTGCGACCACTGTTGAGATAGAAAAATTTCTATACTTAAAAAATCCCAATGGCAGCATTGGTGTTTTAACCAATAATTCAGTGACTATAAAGCCAACGGTACTTATAACAAACAAAACAAAAGCTGAAATTACAATAACAGAAGTCCACCCTAATCGTCCCGCTTCAATAAAAGCAAACGCCAAACTAGCCACAGCAATAATGCCGAACAGTTGTCCCATACTGTCAAATTTAGTTTTTGGTGGATTTGATGTTGGATTAATAACAAATATCGCTGTCACTATAAAACAAGCGAGCCCAAACGGGATATTAATAAAGAAAATGGCATGCCAGTTAAATAAGCTTGTCAGTATTGCCCCAAGAATTGGGCCAATAGCGACAGCAACACCACCTATTGCCGCCCAAATACCAATCGCTCTTGCTCGCATTTCATCATTGGGGAAAGACGCGTTTATTAACGCCAGTGAGGTAGGTACCATAAACGCAGCAGCCGCGCCTTGCAGTAATCTAAATAATGTTAGCATCCACGCCGAATTTGACAAGCCACAGAGAAAAGAGGCCAGTGTAAAAACAATGACACCACTTTGAAAAAGTTTCTTAGCGCCAAATAGATCACTCATATAACCCGCCAGCAATAGCAGTGACGCAAACATTAAGGTATAACCCGCTAAAATCCATTGTAACCAAGAAACACTGGCATTTAATGCTATACCGATAGTCGGCAAAGCAACATTGACAATGGTAGCATCAATAATCACCATAAAAAATCCGGTACATATCGATAAAAGTGGTATAAGTTTCATTTTTTCTCTTTTTTATAAGATAAGCAGTCAGTTTTTACTATATACGTTTCGCAAAAAGAAATATAGTGTTATAATCATCAACATTCGTTTCACTTTTAACAACAAGTATGTCTGATTTAGATCGTTTTGAACTATTTACCTGTGTTGCTCAAGCCAAGAGTTTATCACAAGCGGCTACACAGTTAGGCATGAGTAAAGCTTCTTTAAGTAAACAAATCAAGCAACTTGAATCTGCTTTGAAAGTAGATTTGTTTTCGCGCTCCGGTTACAAGCTTACTTTGACAATATATGGCGAAACCCTGTTAAAGCAAGCACTGCGATTAAAACATGAGCTTGATGAAACACGCTCCATCTGCCAACAGTTTCACAATGAACCTGAAGGTTTACTGAGAGTCATTGTTTTCACCCATTTCGCTAAAAAGATGATTTTCCCTCGGTTAAAACCATTTTTACAACGCTACCCTAAACTCCGTTTAATCATTGATACCAGTGAGCGCATACCAGACTTTGAACACGAACAAGCTGATCTCGCGATAGGATTTTCACTGCCGGCACCTAATTCGGAAGAAATCATTCAACGCAGCATGGGTACAACGTATTATGTGCTATGCGCTTCCCCGGCATATTTCGCTGAATATGGTTTTCCTAAAACACTGGAAGATCTTCATCAGCATAACTACATTGGACATAACTGTCGCGATCAAGTGGATATTAAATTACAACCGGGATTCACTCTCTCAATACAACCCTATTTTTTAGTGAACAGTGTCGCTTCAATGATAGAATGCGCTAAAGAAGGTTTAGGTCTTGTTCAACTACCGATATATAAAGTAGAAGAATTATTACAAGAAAAAAAACTAATTGCCGTTCTGTCGGAATACCAACGCACAAATGAACATATTTATTACTATTATCCTAAATACCGCTATGTGCGACCCAGTATTCAGAAATTTATTGATTTTTTTATAAAAGAAATAGAATAAATTAAATTTTAGTAAATGGATGTTGCCTTTCTTTTTTTTATCACTTCCGCAATCCTTCAACCCTTCAACCCTTCATCCCTTCAACCCTTCAACCCTTCATCCCT
>JBCCYM010000055.1:0-12068 GCA_039190005.1 Pseudomonadota bacterium | reverse complement strand
TCGTTATATGTCTGAAGTGGATATTTATAATTGAATGCGATATCAAATCAATCAGAGTGGTAATGAGCATATACTTTTATCGCTTTCTTAATGTGCTTCATGCCAATTATCACCCACACCAATATCAACAATCAAAGGCACACTCAACTCGCCGGCACTTTCCATCAAATATTTAACCTTTTCGCGCGCCATATCGATTTCTTTTTCAGCCACTTCAAACACCAATTCATCATGCACTTGCATCACCATTTTAGCATCAACATGATTCTTATTCAGCCACTGGTAAATATGAATCATGGCGATTTTAATAATATCAGCCGCGGTACCTTGCATCGGCGCGTTGATCGCGATGCGCTCAGCCGCCATGCGCCGCATTTTATTACTGGCTTTGATTTCCGGTAAATAAAGTCGTCGACCAAATAGCGTTTCAACATAGCCTTTGTCGTTCGCTAATGCTTGTGTGCGAGTCATGTAAGCTTTAATGCCGGGATAACGCTTAAAATACGTGTCGATATAGGATTGCGCGGTGTTGCGATCAACATGAATCTGCTTTGCTAATCCAAAGGCTGACATGCCATATATCAAGCCGAAATTAATGGCTTTGGCTTTGCGTCGTTGTTCAGCGTTCACTGTCGCTAATGGCACACCAAAAACTTGAGCGGCTGTGGCGCTGTGAATATCCTGTTGCTCGGCGAATGCTTGTTTTAAACCGGCGTCATCAGATAAATGCGCCATAATTCGCAATTCAATTTGCGAATAATCGGCTGCCATGATTTTATAGCCTTTTGGCGCGATAAACGCCTGACGGATTTTTTGTCCTTCTGTGCTGCGGATAGGAATATTCTGCAGGTTAGGATTGGCTGAAGATAAGCGACCTGTCGATGCCACCGCTTGATGATAAGAGGTATGCACGCGTCCGGTTTTAGCTTGGACCTGTTGTGGCAAACGATCGGTATACGTCGACTTGAGTTTGCTCAAGCTGCGGTAATCTAAAATAATTTTAGGCAGCGCGAAATCCAAGGCTAAATCCTGAAGTACATCTTCCGCGGTTGATGGCTGACCGGTTTTGGTTTTTTTCAATACCGGTAAACCTTGTTTGTCAAACAGTATTTCTCGCAACTGTTTGGGGGAATTCATATTAAAACACACCTCCGCTGCTTTATAAGCCGATTGTTCCAATGCCGTCAAGCGTTCAGCCAATGCCTGGCTTTGTTGATTAAGATAATGACTGTCAATCAGCACGCCATAACGTTCCATCTCGGTTAACACATCCAGTAGCGGCATCTCAATGGTTTCAAATACTTTTTTTAAGGCCGGATCTTTCGCCAATGCTGGCCATAACTGTTGATGAAGTTGATAGGTCACATCCGCGTCTTCAGCCGCGTAGGCCGCCGCTTTATTAATGTCTACTTGAGAAAAACCAATCTGCTTCGCGCCTTTGCCACAAACATCTTCATAGCTGATACAGTGATAATTTAAATAATGCAATGCCAATGAATCCATGTCGTGCCGTGTCGCCGTACTGTTATACACGTATGATTCGAGCATGGTATCAAAAGCAATCCCGCGTAAATCAATGGCATAGTTCATTAATACTTTTTTGTCATATTTTAAATTCTGCCCGATTTTTTTAATGTCAGGATTTTCGAGTATCGGTTTAAGCTGTCGTAATACCCAATCGCGATCAAGTTGTTGTGGTGTGTCGATATAATCATGCGCGAGCGGTATGTAAACACCATCATGACCATTGAATGAAAAGGAAACACCAATTAATTCAGCGACAAAATCATCCAGACTGCTTGTTTCCGTGTCAAAAGCGATCAGCTTGGCGTTTTTCAATTTGAGCAAATAATGATCGAATGCCGATTTTGTTAAGATAAGCTGTTGCTGGTCCGCGGTTTTCTCCGTGGTTTTTACCACGGCATGATCTGTTTGTTCTGTTGCCAACAATGCCAATTGCGCTTTCAGCCAGGCTTTAAATTCTAATTGTTTAAACAACTCAGCTAGCTTATGATGATCTGTCGGTGATTGTTTTATGGCGGCGATTTCTTTAGGTAGTTTGACATCACAACGAATGGTGATGAGTTCGCGTATCAGTGCCATATCTTTGAGCCAGGCGCGCAGATTTTCGCCAACCTTGCCACCGATTTCGTCAGCGTGTTTGGCGAGATTGTCTAAGGATTGATAGTGTGCCAGCCACTTCACCGCGGTTTTAGGACCGACCTTGGCGACGCCGGGAATGTTATCGGAACTGTCACCAATCAAGCTCAAATAGTCAATAATTTGTTCCGGCAGTACACCAAATTTTTTTTGCACACCGGCAATGTCAAGCTTGCTGTCGGTCATGGTGTTAATTAAATGGACGCGCGCGTTCACCAGTTGCGCCATGTCTTTATCACCGGTAGAGATAATCACTTCCCGACCTTTTTTATCGGCAGCACTTGCCAGTGTGCCGATGACATCGTCCGCCTCAACATCGTCAACAATGATGAGTGGTAAACCCATCGCGCGAATAATCTCATAAAGCGGTTCAATCTGGGCGATTAAATCTTCCGGCGTTTCGCCTCGATTTGCCTTATATGCCGGGTAAAGTCGATGACGAAAGGTGTCGCCTTTGGGATCAAAGACAACGACAACTTGATCATCTGGGTAATCTTTAATGATGCGCCGCAACATGTTAATGACGCCATATATCGCGCCGGTTGGTTGACCTGCCGTGTTACTCAATGGCGGCAGAGCGTGATAGGCACGGAATAAATAAGAAGAACCATCAATGAGAATTAATTTTTGCATATAGCATATAATAACAAAACTAATACTATAATTTACACTTTTTTGTGATTAAAGCTTGCAAAAGCAAAAAAATTGTGTAGCATTTCTAATTAATTTCACAATATTCTTAAATTTAGACAATTCAGAGGAAAATAAATGGGCAATACAACCAGCCTCATTGAGATAAACAAAAATAATTTTGAACAGGAAGTGATAAAATCAGAACAACCTGTATTAGTTGATTTTTGGGCGGAATGGTGTGGGCCGTGTAAAATGATAGCGCCTATTTTAGAAGAGCTTGCCCAAGAATACGCTAATCAGGTAAAATTCGCGAAAATTAACATTGATGATAATGCCAGTGTCGCGACTGAGTTTAATGTGCGCAGTATTCCAACACTTAAGTTGTTTAACAATGGTGAGGTTAAAGCGACTCAGATTGGCGCTTTAACAAAATCTCAGGTTAAAGCTTTTATTGACAGTAATATTTAACATAATATAATTATCATTAACGGCGCTCAATTGCGCTAGTCTCAGTGTTTTGCTATAATAATATAACTTAAAAAATCCTTATTAATTTTTAAAGCGAACAATCTCGGTCTCGCGATCGAGTTGTTGAATCTTCAAAACATCTGAACAATAATTTTTGAAACACCCGCGCCGGGTTTTCTTAGTTTGGTTAATAATTTTCTGATTAATTAACAATGAGTTGAATATATCTATCGCGATTCAAGATACGAACGCGCGGTATGATGAAAAATGTGGGAACACAGAGTAAATTATAAAATATAGGTGATTTATGAATCTTACAGATCTAAAACGAAAATCTCCAGGTGAGCTAGCCAAGATTGCTGAAGAGATGGGTATTGAAAACGTCTCTCGAGTACAAAAGCAGGAGATGGTTTTTGAGATATTAAAAAAACAGGCCGAAAAAGGTGAAGATATTTATGGCGGCGGTGTGTTGGAAATTCTTCAGGATGGTTTTGGCTTCCTGCGTTCCAGTGAAGGGTCTTATCTTGCCGGTGCCGATGATATTTATGTCTCACCCAGTCAAATACGCCGATTTAATTTGCGTACCGGTGATACCATTTCCGGCAAAATTCGTCCACCTAAAGAAAGCGAACGTTATTTCGCTATGCTTAAAGTCGATGAAGTAAACTTCGCCGTGCCGGAAGCCGCCAAACATAAAATACTGTTTGAGAACTTAACACCACTTTTTGCCAATGAGCGTTTATGCTTGGAACAAGGTAATGGCAGTACTGAAGATCTGACTGCCCGGGTTATCGAATTAGTCGCGCCAATTGGTAAAGGTCAACGTGGTTTGATTGTGTCACCACCCAAAGCCGGTAAAACCATGATGCTGCAAAACATCACCCAATCGATTAGCAGTAATCATCCGGAATGTCATCTAATGGTTTTGCTCATTGATGAACGCCCTGAAGAAGTGACTGAAATGGCGCGCACGGTTAAAGGTGAAGTCATTGCCAGTACCTTTGATGAACCGGCGCAACGTCATGTTCAGGTTGCTGATATGGTTATCGAACGGGCGAAACGATTGGTTGAAAATAAGAAAGACGTCATCATTCTTTTGGATTCGATTACCCGTTTGGCGCGTGCGTATAACACAGTGGTGCCGGCATCCGGTAAAGTATTAACCGGTGGTGTTGAAGCGAACGCCCTGCAACGACCAAAGCGTTTCTTCGGCGCGGCGCGTAATGTTGAAGAAGGTGGTAGCTTGACGATTTTGGCAACCGCTTTGATTGATACCGGTTCTAAAATGGATGATGTGATTTATGAAGAGTTCAAAGGAACCGGTAATATGGAAATTCATTTGGATCGTCGCATTGCGGAAAAACGCATCTTTCCTTCTATTAATATCAATCGCTCAGGTACACGTCGAGAAGAACTTTTGACCAAACCCGATGAGTTACAACGTCTGTGGATTTTGCGTAAAATATTACACCCGATGGATGAACTTGCCGCGATTGAGTTCTTATTGGATCGCTTGAAAGGCACAAAAACCAATCTGAAATTCTTTGAATCGATGAAGCGGTAGTAATAATAGCTTAAACGGTCAACAACCGTCCGCCATCAACGGTAATAATTTCACCAGTGATATAATCGTTGTTTACCAAGAAAAGAATGGTATCGGCAATATGTTGTGGGGTTCCCGATCGTTGTAGGGCGATACGCTTGATAATACTCTGTTTGGCTTTTTCAGGCATATCATCTTCATCCGGCCACATGATCATGCCTGGCGCGATACCATTGACTCGAATCCTTGGCGCTAATTCTCGCGCTAAAGCTTTAATCATGGTGGATGACGCGGCCTTTGCCATACAATAGACTGACATGTTTTTAATAGGACGTTGGGCGTGGATATCAATCATATTAATAATATTACCTTGTGTCTGTTGTAGATAAGGCATAGCGGCTTGCGCTAAAAACAATGGCGCTTGGGCGTTAACTGAAAATAAATCATGCCAATTTTCCATAGAAATTTCACCTAAACGAGTAGGATAAAACGTGGAAGCGTTATTAACCAACAGGTCAAGTCGGTCAAAAATGGCAATAGTCTCCTTGATTAAGGCTCGCGCGTCGAAGTTGGCAAGGTCAGCCTGAAAGATAGCCGCCGATTGTTTACGTTCGGCGTTAAGTTCATTACAAAGCCGTTCGGCATCGGTTTTAGCGCTACGATAATGGATGAGAACCCGCATCCCATTACGGTGTAAAGTTCTGATGATTGTTGACCCGACCCGTTTACCCGCGCCGGTGACAAGTGCTACACGTTGTTCTTTCATACCTTTCCTACCTGTGTGACTTATGGCCAGTACCGGAGTTTAGCCTAAATTAAAGTAAAAAAATAGTATGGAAAACCTAAAAACTCATTGACCTGGAACCAGTTAGTATCTTATAGTAAGGTAAGATATTTCGCATTTAACTTAGTTAATGCTTTAGGTATACGTCATTCCTGCGTAGGCGGGAATCCAGGATTGTCGCATTTATCAGTGTGGTTTTTCCTGGATTCCCGCCTACGCGGGAATGACCGGAGACTACGGATCAAATTATAGTTTAAGAAATTGTGGCTAATAAAACCTTAGAAAGCTTAGAAAAGAAAATTGACGCTTTAGTTATTCTTTGTCAAACACTGAAGAAAGATAAAGCTAAATTATATGGAAAGCAACAAGCGTTACTCAATGAATACGACCTGTTAAGAGAGAAACATCGTCAGGCCGTTGCCGGTGTTGAGCAAACCATTGCTTATTTGAAAAAAATGGAGCGACACGGATGAATAATAATATGTTAGAAATTACCTTGCTTGGCAAGCATTACCAAGTCAAATGTCCACCCGAAAACGCTGAATTACTAAAATCCGCGGCGGATTATTTAAATGGCAAGCTCGATGAAATTCACAAGAGTACTCGAGCCATGAGCGCCGATCGTGTCGCGATGATGGCCGCCTTAAATATTTGTTATGAATTACTGGCCCATAAAGAAAAGACATCGCTTAATGCTAACGATGATTTACAACAGCGATTACAAGCGTGCCATGATAAAATTGATAGTGTGTTGGGTGGTTAATTGATAGCGATAGAACGTCATTATGCTTTGGTTTAAAGCTTTTCATGTCATTTCCATAGTCTGTTGGTTTGCCGGACTATTCTATTTGCCGCGCTTGTATGTTTATCATGCCATGACTGATGATGCTAATGTGGCGCGTCAGCTTGGTATCATGGAACACAAGCTCTATTATTATATTATGACACCGGCGGCGATAGCCACGGTGATATTCGGTTTGTGTTTATGGTTGCCGCATTATCAGCAATACGCGCACGCCTTATGGCTGCATGTAAAACTCATCCTGGTTTTGCTATTAGTGGTATACCACCTGATTTGCGGTTATTTTCTGCATTTATTTAAATATGGCCGTAATCATAAAACGCACAAATTTTTTCGTTTCTTTAATGAAGTGCCGACGGTAATTTTAGTGGTAGTCGTGTTGTTAACTTATTTGAAACCTTAATGTATCAATGTTATCTAGATGTGATATACTGTAACATACATAAATATAGTCGCTAATGGGTGATTTAGCCATTTTTATCGATAAATTGACAAAGACAATATATTTTAAATTTATTGCTATATCTGGTTGACGTGCCTTATTATACTGTTATATTAGCGAGTTTGGAGCATTTGATAAGTTAAAGGAGAATAATGATGAACTCCGCTATACAAGATAATTTTCTGAATAAATTGCGCGAAGAAAGGGTGCCGGTATCTATTTTTTTAGGTAGTGGTATTAAGTTAGTTGGAAAAATCAATGAGTTTGATGAAAATGTCATTCTGTTTAAACATGACAAGCTACAGATGATTTATAAGAATGCCATTGCGACAATTATGCCGGAACAGAAAGAGCGGCCATTAGATTTTTAAAAACATTAGTTTTTCAAAATTTTGATGGTTGTTGACAGAGGTAATATAATGTGCTGCTTGTCTGTGCTGATTAACTCTAAATAATCAGGTGTAATGCTGATGATCTTCATGTGTTGTTGGCTTAAGTATTGACCAATATTAAGCTGAGTCACCGCTTGGCTTTGTTTTTCCTTAACAAAAGCGGAGAGGTGCTGCTTGTTTTTCATATATCCTATCATCCGCAAATCTTGGATGTTTTTATCAGAAAAAAATATAGGCTGTTTTGCGTCAGGGCGTTTTTCATAGATAAACTGTGGTAAAGGTTCACTATCATCGTTTGTCGCTATGCTGGTTTTTGTTGGACTGAAACGCGCTATTTCCAAATTTAATTGATAATTATCTTTTTTCATTGTGGCAAGATGTAAATGATTTATTATCAGTGTGTTTGCGCGATAATTTAGTGCTTTCAGAAATGTAAGCAATGCTGTCATCGATGCTTTTCCTGTTAGTGTATAGTGTTTGTTCGTCGCGGTAATTTCAACGGTATTCAATCTATACTGGTTTGTCATGTCATAAAGCGCTGTAACGGTTGTGGCAGAATTAGCCGACCAGATATGGTGTTGATAATAATGTTTTAACAGCCGGATTTGCTCTTCCAGCAAAGGTAACTGTTTTAGCTGTTGTTGATCTAAAATTAGCCGCTGTTTTGCCTGATAGATATCAAGTTTTAGTGATTGAAGTTTTTGTTGTCGCGGTATGAGCAAAACTGTAAATAACAGCAAGCCAAGGACGCTATTGATTAAGACGATTGCTGACAACATCTGCCATATTGTTGTCGGTACTAATTTCATAATATTTTTTGTCATCACGTATTACCTAAAACGAATTCAATGGTGATCATGGTGGCGTTGTGTTGCTTGGATAGATTGACAACAGACATGGATACAACATCATCACTTTGTGACAGCGCTTTTTTAATCGACGCTAAAGTATTGCCCTCAGATAGAAGCGCTTTTATTGTTAGCGAATGTTTTTCATAATCAATTTGTTGGATAGACAGGCGTAACTTATGTTGTAATGTGTTAAGTACATTCAGTAATGTTTGCTGTGCTTGCTGTTGATGACGATGAGACAGCAAATAATGCGTGAGTTGTTTTTTCTCTTGTAGCGCGTGTTTGTACTGCTGCCGCGACAGTATTTCGTTTTGATTATTTTTATCAAGCATAGCTTTTTGCTCACGTATTGATTGGTATTTCATATGGCTATGGTTAAAAATAATCGCGAAACAGCTTGTGTTCGCTGCCAGCGTTATAAATAGAACCGTAATAAAATAATATTGCCGCCGTCGTTGACGTTGCCGCCGCCAGGGCAGAAAATTAATGCTTGACATGACATCCTCGCAGCGCCAATCCAATAGCTAAAGTGAATTTTCCATGATTCAGTTTTTCATCCATTTTTTTAAACGGATTAAATAATTGTATCTTTGTGTTAAAGAAATGTTGACCGGATCGCATGATTTCTTGTCGGTAATCGCCACTGATAAAAACCTGCCCAGGTGTTTTGCCATGATAATGATGCCAAGCCTCCTGAAGTCGCGCCGTAATTGTGATGGCGTCAGCATGATGTTCACAAATGAATTGATGATAAAAAATTATCTCGTCTTGCTCGATAACATATAATTGTAAATGATCATGGCAGCAATGAATAAATAAGCTAAGTTCATGAGTCAAGTTATGGAAGCGATAAACGCGTAATAAGGCGTGTTGTTCCGGTTCAATGCTATTCGCTTTAATTTGGTAGTTTTGCAACAAGCTTTGTTGTTTGATGATATCATTTTTTCGCGTGGCGTATGCTTTTATGTGATTATCTGGCAATGAATAAAAATCAAACACCAATAATTCTGGTGATAACATGAAGACTTCCGATGATAACAATTGAAGATAGTCTTCAATATCCGCGTCAGACATCGCCACCGGTAATGTGATTTCTTTTGCCATAATCTGATGGTTGGCGACAACCGTATAAATTTTTTTAGCGTGTATTACTTGTAAACCTTCGCCAATCGCTTGTAATGATAATTGCCGTGACTGTTGTCGCAATATCACCCAGGGTATTGATGGTGAGGTCAAATCAATACCACAGCTAGTTTTTTCACGTTTGAATAACATGGATCTCTCCTTAGATAAAAATAAAAATTAAAATGGAAGAAACGGATCTGGGAAAATACAATCAGGATGGCTTTAGTTTACTCAATAGTAGAATAAATCGCAAGTTGTTTGATAGAAACATTGTCATTAACCCCATTTAGCGATTACAATAAACGCTATGAAAACACATCGCTTTTTACAAGCCTTACAACGTAAAATCACTGACCGCACGCCAATATGGTTGATGCGGCAGGCAGGCCGTTATTTGCCGGAATATCGTAAACTACGCCAGCAAGCTGGCAGTTTTATGACACTGTGTCAAACGCCTGAGCTTGCTTGTGAAGTAAGTTTACAGCCACTGCGCCGTTTTGATTTAGACGCGGTTATCTTATTTTCCGATATTCTCACCATACCCGACGCGATGGGTTTGGGTTTACAGTTTATTGAAGGTCAGGGACCGGTGTTCAATCGAGCGATTCGAACGGCCGCGGATGTGAGTCAACTCAGTGTGGTCGATCCTTATGAAAAACTGCGTTATGTCAGTGACGCGGCCGCTTTAGTTAAAAAATCACTCCATAATGAAAAACCGCTGATTGGTTTTTCCGGTAGTCCCTGGACCTTAGCCACTTACATGGTTGAAGGTAAATCCAACCGCTCTTTTTCAACCATTAAAGCCATGATGGCGGAACAACCACAAACCTTGCATCGCTTGCTGGAAATCTTGACGCGATCGGTAATTGATTATCTCAATGCTCAAATTGAAGCCGGTGTTGACGCGGTAATGGTGTTTGATACCTGGGGCAGTATTTTAGTGCCTGATCATTTTATGAGCTATTCCCTGCAATACATGCAACAAATTATTGCCGGCTTGAAAAAGACGCGATCCACCGGTGAAGAAAAGATACCGAGTATATTGTTCACCCGTGAGAGTGGACCTTGTCTGGAAGCGATGGCCGACAGCGGTTGTAGCGCGCTTGGTGTGGACTGGACCGTGGATATTGGTGACGCGAGAAAAAGGGTCGGGCATCAAGTTGCCTTACAAGGCAATCTTAAACCGGAAATACTGAAAGAATCGCCGGAAACCATACGCGCGGCAGTTAAAGCTATTTTGCGAGCTTTTGGTCCGCATCCCGGACATGTATTTAATCTTGGACATGGTGTGACACCTGATATTCCACCAGAAAATGTTAAAATTTTAATCGACAGTGTCCATGAATTCAGTCAATCGGATTAGAAGCTTTGTCCGTCGACAAGGACGCATCACGCCCTCCCAATGCCGCGCCTTTGAAACGTATGGTGAACATTACATTTTAAACAGTCAAGATGGAAAACTTGATGTCGGTGACGTATTCGGTCGGCAAGCGGACTGTATTGTCGAGATTGGTTTTGGTATGGGAGATACCTTGTTAAGCCAGGCGCGACAACAAAGGGATAAAAACTTTATTGGCATTGAAGTGTATCGACCTGGCGTCGGCGCCTTGTTGGCAAATATGGTGAAACAGGATGTGGGCAATATTCGTATCTACAATGAGGACGCGGTAGAGGTGCTTGAACACTGTATTGACGATGCCTGTCTTGCTGCCGTGCATATTTATTTTCCCGATCCTTGGCCTAAAAAACGACATCAAAAACGTCGTCTTATTCAAACGGAGTTTCTCTCACTTCTACAAAAAAAACTCAAAATCGGTGGTGTGCTGCATTTAGCCACAGACTGGGAACATTACGCTGAACAGATGTTGACCACATTAAACGCGACGCCAGGATTTAAAAATGGTATGGCTGATGGTGGTTTTTCACCGCGCCCTGAAACGCGCCCACTCACTAAATTTGAGCGGCGTGGCATCAAGCTGGGGCATTCGGTTTGGGATTTGTTGTTTATTAAATCCTAAAACTACATTGATCCCTGAGCTTGTCGAAGGGCCGCGGCCACCCTTCGACCCTTCGACAGGCTCAGGGACCTTGGTTAGGCTGTCTGAAATTTAATAAATTTAAACACCAAAAGCATAGACCATGTCACGACTGTCAGTGATAACAACACATCGCTGACATAGTGCATGTTGATAATAACCCGACTTGCCGCGACAATAAATCCGTAAATAATCAGTAATAACGCCAGTGAAGAGTAGCGTTTATATAAAAATGTTGCCGCCGAAAGTCCTAAGGCAAAATTGGCTGCCGCGTGTCCTGAAGGCATTGAGGTTAAATCATGCGCCGTATGAAACCAGCTAAAGCCATAAAGTGATTGTGACAAAAACAGATCCGGTCGATACCTGGCAAGAATACATTTGATGGCAAAGGTAATAATATAAGAAACGACATAAATCAGGAAAATAAGTAAACAGCGATAGCCAATTTTTTTATTTTTTCTCAGCAGAAAATAAATGCCAATAATGCCGATTAATAATGCCACAAAAAACATCTGACGTGATCCCATCCACACGCCTATAAACGTGCTGGCTTTATAGATGAAATCGCCCTGTGAAATGCGACTGGCGGCAAGCGCGATGGATTTGTCAAAAAATATATAAAAGATTATCGACAGTATCAGTGCCAATAGCCCAACAGAAAATATAAAAGTATTCGTTTTTTTCATAATTTGTCTCAGAAAAATATATAAAATTGGATTTCTCATACAGCTATTCCAAAAATAAACCAAATGCTGTAATACAACTCTTCCCGTCATTCCCGCGAAGGCGGGAATCTAGGAAAAAACTACAGGCATAAAGATTTTTCTCCTGG
>JBCCYM010000054.1:0-12502 GCA_039190005.1 Pseudomonadota bacterium | reverse complement strand
CTTCAACCCTTCAACCCTTCAACCCTTCAACCCTTCAACCCTTCAACCCTTCAACCCTTCAACCCTTCAACCCTTCAACCCTTCAACCCTTCAACCCTTCAACCCTTCGACCCTTCGACCCTTCGACAAGCTCAGGGCAAGCAAGCTCAGGAACCATCTTTGGGTATGACGAAGAACACGGAACTAGCAACTAGATTTTATCCGTTCGGATTCGGCAAGAATATCAGGCACATCAATACGGCGATAATGTGATTGAATGTCAATTTGATCAGCTAATGTTGTCGGTTCAAGTTTAATATAATGCTGACCAATTTGATCAACCTTAACAATATCATCAACTTCAATCGCGTAACTGTCATCACAATGCTGCTGGTGCTGACCAACACATAAGTCCTGTTTGGCTTTAGCAGTAATTTCCTTTCGATTATGTCCGACATAAAAACTCATTTCATGACTCTCGCCAAAAACTTTCGGGTTATAGCCACCAAAATTAACAAAATAAAGTGATGGGCTTTGCTCATCCTGTTCAGGTTTTTGTGACACAATATGAATTTTATAACCATCAACTACAGATAATTCCGCTGAAGAATCGACATGTAGATGTTTTGTCTGACCAAACCATTGATGAATGAGATACGGATATTGCGCTTCTAAGGTCTCGCCAACTGTAAATACAATATCGTGGAGTTCAATACGCGCTGGTTTCGCGTAACCACCCAATAATACCGCAAATAATTTTAGTTCTGTATCCATGTCTTGATTGTAAGTAGAATATATTAAAAAATCAAGTGTCCTTCGACCCTTCGACAAGCTCAGGGCAAGCAGGCTCAGGGCAAGCAGGACCGCCCTTTGGCAAGATTAGTAATATAATTATATAGATGGCTGAGCTTGTCGAAGCCAAAGCATACAATATATAGATGGTTGAGCTTGTCGAAACCAAAGCATACTCGAGAAGCTTTTTTTATAATTTATCTCCTTCGACAGGTTCAGGAACCGTCCTTCGACAGGCTCAGGAACCTTTTCTCGACAGGCTCAGGAACCTTTTCTCGATAGCCTTAGGAACCTCTCGCCAAAATCAAGATGAAGCACTGTCTTTTTTGACGGTACCAAACCGACCGATGACAATGGCGCCTAACAGTGACACAAAACCACCTGTCACTGAAATAATATGCGGTATTTCCGATAAAAACAGCCAGGCAAAAAATAACGTGAATATGGGGATTGAATAAAGATAACTCGCGGCTTTTGCCGCGGGATTATATTTAAAACCATAGCACCAGCAAAGATAACCGATGACACCGGGGAAAACACCGAGATAAATAATTGTTAAAAATGTTTGCCAATTGATATGCCTGAGATCATGAATGGCATCGGGCAGATAAATTAACATGGCAATGGTCCCACCCCATATCGCGTAAGCCGTAATCTCAAGTGGGCGATATTTTTTTGTATAAACTTTCTGTTGAATGGCATAAATAGCCGTAACGACTGTTGCCAGATAAATAAAAGCAATGCCCCAACCAAGCTCATGCTGCGCTTCACCAAGCAAAATAAGCAAAGCGCCCAGCAGACTCAACAAAAAACCCAGCCAAGCCCATCGACGTAATTTATCCTTGAAAATAAAAATAGCAAAAATAACCGTTAAGATGGGCGCTTGCGCGATAACAAAATTCGCCACACCAGCTGTTACGGTTCGTTCACCATAATTCAGCGCGACATTGTAGATGGCAAACCCGAATAAACCTAATAAGAAAAAACCGGGGATTTCTTTTAATGTTGGCACATTTATTTTTTTGAGTCGCGCGAATGGAAAAACAATCGTCGCGGAGGCAATGGCATAGCGCATCAATCCTAAACTACCAGCTGAACAGCTACGCATGGCGTAACGAATGCCAACAAAAGCTGAGGCCCAAAGGATGACGGTTAATAATAACGCGAATTGTGATTTAGTTGACTCTGTCATACTGTACTATAACCCTTTGTCTATGCAGGCACGAACAATATCAGCAATAAGTGGCGGTCCCTGATAAATAAATCCAGTGTAAAGTTGTACTAAGTCAGCACCGGCCACGAATTTTTTCATGGCATCGTTGGCGCTCATAATACCGCCTAAACCAATGATTGGGATTTTACTCTGCAATCGCATTGATAATTGCTTTAATACCTGAGTTGATTGATGAAGCAGTGGACGTCCACTTAACCCTCCCTGCTCTCGCGCTTGTGGCAAATGCGCGACACCATCACGGGCTTTCGTACTATTGCCGACAATAACGCCATCAATGTGATGTCGTAAGAGTATGTCAGCAATTTCTATGACTTCAGGCTCTGTTAAATCGGGTGATAGTTTTACTACCAGCGGCACATATCGCTGATGCTTTTGGGCAAGATCATTCTGACGTGTTTTTAATGTTCTTAGAAGCTCATCGAGATAATGTGCCTGCTGCAAGTCTCGTAATGATTGGGTGTTGGGACTGGAAATATTAATGGTGACATAATCAGCGTGAGGATACACCGCTTCTAAGCAAATGAGATAATCATCCACTGCTCGATCCAGTGGTGTGACCTTATTTTTGCCAATATTAACCCCTAAAATTGTATCGCCTTTATAAGCGCTTATTTTTTTCAATACATAAGCCAAACCCTTGCCATTAAAGCCCATGCGATTAATCAAAGCTTGTGCCGATGGTAAGCGAAATAAACGTGGTTTAGGATGACCATCCTGAGGCTTTGGTGTGACAGTACCCACTTCAATAAAACCGAAACCCAGACTCGCAAGCGCGGTAATATGTTCAGCGTCTTTATCCAATCCAGCTGCCAAACCAACAGGATTAGCAAAGTTCAAGCCCATGACTTGTCTGGGACAATCAGGAATTTTTCGATTGAATAATCCGATAAGACGACAGCGATGGAAAAACGCTAAAGCGGCTAAAGCCAGTTGATGTGACCGTTCAGGTTCAAAACAAAAAAGTAGTTTACGAATTAAGTTATACATAGGGTATCATCAATAAATGGCGGAGTGGACGGGATTTGAACCCGCGACCTCCGGCGTGACAGGCCGGCATTCTAACCAACTGAACTACCACTCCTCCGATTGCTTTATTGACTCAATACATTATCAGGCTAGCATATTCCTGATAATGGTGGGTGCTGCAGGGATCGAACCTGCGACCCTCGCCTTGTAAGGGCGATGCTCTCCCAGCTGAGCTAAGCACCCGAATAAACTACTTGTAGCTATCCATTATAATGCTCTGTTTACATATGATAATCTTGTTCAGCTTGCACAATATAAACAGAAAGATCGTTATTATATATTTACTGCATCCTTAAATGATTTACCCGCTTTAAACGCTGGCACTCTTGACGCGGCAATTTGAATAGTCTCGCCAGTGCGTGGATTACGACCACTACGCGCGGCGCGATTGTTTGCTTTAAATGTGCCAAAACCAGTTACACTAACTTCTGAACCATTTTTCACCGCATCAACAATGGTATCAATAACGGCAGTAAACGCGCGTTCAGCGTCCGCTTTAGTCAACATTGCTTTCGCGGCAATTTCTTCAATCAGTTCTGCTTTATTCATCAATTATCACTCCAATTAAACTGTAATAGTCATATCTGTACTGTCTCACGGTATCTATAGCAATATCAGCACAAACACCTCAAAGAGCCAAATGGCACCCAGACGGTTTTTATACCAATAAGCTAGCGGTAATGCAAGTAAAAGTTTGGAATATTGTTCAATAACTCAGTCCTCTATACACCGCTGAGTCTGCCGAAGGACATAAATTATAAAAAAAGCTTCTTGAGTATGCTTTAGCTTCGACAAGCTCAGCCATCTATAATTTGTATGCTTTGGCTTCGACAAGCTCAGCCATCTATCTATATATTACTAATCTTGCCAAAGGGTGGTCCTGCTTGCCCTGAGCTCGTCGAAGGGTCGAAGAGTCGAAGGGCGGTCCCTGAGCTTACCAAAGAGTGGTCCCTGAGCCTGTCGAAGGATCGAAGGGCCGAAGGGTGGTCCCTGAGTTTACCGAAGGGTATCTAAATCAACTACGTTTTTTAGATTTAACTGTACCCGTTTTTTTCTTTGTTGAAGCTTTCGTTTTAGTCGCACGTCGTTTAGATGACGAAGCCGCTTTAACAGGTTGAGAAAACGCTTTGTCAAACACTTGATCAATGCGCTGTACAGCCGATATTTTTAACCCTTTTTTCACATTATCTGGTATTTCTTCTAAATCTTTAACGTTCTCTTCTGGAATCAACACTTCTTTTATGCCACCACCCAAAGCGGCAAGTAATTTTTCTTTCAGTCCACCTATAGGTAGGATTTCTCCACGCAAGGTAATCTCGCCGGTCATTGCCAAATCAGCACGTATCGGCACTTGCGCGACAATCGAAGCCAGCGCGGTACACATACCGATACCGGCACTGGGGCCATCTTTAGGAATAGCGCCCTCCGGTAGATGAATATGAATATCATGTTCCTCAAAATATTTATCGTCATCTCGCATCCCAAATGTTTTCAGCCGCGCACGGACCACTGTCATTGCCGCCTGAATTGATTCTTGCATGACTTCGCCTAATTGACCGGTAAAAATAACTTTTCCTTTACCTGGCACAGCGGTTGCTTCAATCCGTAATAATTCACCACCTACTTCCGTCCACGCTAAACCCGTCACTTGACCAATTTGATCAACCTTATCAGCAAGGCCATAACGATATAACTGTACCCCTAAAAATTCATTCATGTTTTCAGGTGTCACTTTGACTGATTTCATGCGCTTATTACTGGTAAGCTTTTTAACCGCTTTACGGCAGATTTTTGAAATTTCACGCTCCAGGTTACGCACACCGGCTTCACGGGTATAATAGCGTATAATTTCACGCAAAGCCTCGGGTGATAGGCTAAGCTCTTTTTTCTCCAAACCATTTGCTTCAAGCTGTTTGTCCAATAAATGGTCAAGCGCGATATGGATTTTTTCATCTTCGGTATAACCGGAAAGTCGAATGACTTCCATACGGTCTAATAAGGCCGGAGGAATATCCAAGGTATTTGCCGTCGCGATAAACATCACGGAAGATAAATCAAAATCGACTTCAAGGTAATGATCATTAAAGGCGTGATTTTGTTCAGGATCTAACACTTCTAATAACGCTGAAGCCGGATCACCACGAAAATCCATTGCCATTTTGTCAATTTCATCAAGCATAAACAGCGGGTTATTCACACCCACCTTAGATAGCTTCTGGATAATTTTACCTGGCATTGAGCCAATATAAGTGCGACGATGACCACGAATTTCCGCTTCATCACGCACGCCGCCAAGTGACACACGCACAAACTCACGACCAGTAGCCTGAGCGACGGATTGTCCTAATGAGGTTTTACCAACACCAGGAGGACCAACTAAACAGAGAATTGAACCTTTAATTTTTTTGGTACGTTGTTGAACCGCTAAATATTCAATAAAGCGTTCTTTAATTTTTTCCAAACCATAATGTTGTTCATCTAAAATCTTCTGTGCCTTTGTTAAATTGATAACTACTTTAGATTGTTGCTTCCACGGCACCGCGATTAAATAATCAAGATAATTACGGCTCACAGTGGCTTCAGCGGACATGCTTGGCATCATTTTAAGTTTATTCAGTTCAGACATCGCTTTATCATGTGCTTCCTTGGGCATACCCGATTTACTGATTTTCTTTTTCAGAGTTTCTATTTCATCTTCAGTTTTATCCGCGTTTCCTAATTCTTTTTGAATCGCTTTGATCTGTTCGTTAAGGTAATATTCACGCTGGCTTTTTTTCATTTGTTTTTCAATACGCCCACGCAAACGTTCTTCGACTTTTAATAAATCAATTTCACCTTGAATCAACGATACTAAACGCTCAAGACGCGCTTTAATATCAACTGTCTGCAAAATAGACTGCTTATCTTCAATTTTTAGATTGAGATGCGCCGTGATCATATCCGATAAACGACTGGGATCATCAATACCATTTAGCGAGTTGAATACTTCAGGCGGCGTTTTTTTATCAAATTTAACGTATTCATCAAAAAGTGATAATACTGAACGCATCATGATTTTTAATTCATGTTCACTTTTTTTATCTGATTTCAAGATAGGTGTTAAAACCGATACTTCCGCCATGAGATAATCATCATGTTGAATAAATTTCTCAATAGCGATACGCTGCTCACCCTCTATAAGCACTTTTACGGTACCATCAGGTAATTTTAACAGTTGTAGAATGGCCGCTTGTGTGCCAACTTGGTAAAGATCTTTTTCTTCGGGATTTTCGACGTCAGAATTCTTCTGCGCCACTAAGAGTATTTTCTTGCCACCTTGAGCAAGGCCAGCTTCTAAAGCCTTAATTGATTTTGGACGACCCACAAAAAGTGGCATCACCATATTGGGGAAAATCACCACATCACGTAATGGTAAAATAGGTAATTGTTGTTTTTCAGTCATGCTTGGAAACCCTATAAAAATTCGATACGTTTATCACATCTAACTTGCTTCAGAATGTTTAATGTGATGTTTATAAACCAACAATGGTTTATGATCATCTGTAATTACTTTTTCATTAATAACAACTTTCTTCACATTTTTATCAGAAGGTAAATGATACATTAAATCAAGCAATTTATCTTCGATAATTGAACGCAATCCTCTGGCGCCAGTTTGTAATTCTTTTGTTTTTTTGGCAATGGCGAACAAAGCCTTCTCTTCAAATTCAAGATCAATATTTTCCATCGCGAATAATTTTTTATACTGTTTGATAACCGCGTTTTTTGGCTCAGTCAACACTTTTACCAACCCATCTTCCGATAATTCATCCAGCGAAACCGCCACAGGAAATCGACCAATCAATTCAGGAATTAAACCATATTTCATTAAATCCTTGGGTTGCACCTGATTGAACATGTCATTGATATTGCTTTGATCTTCTTTGCTATGGATCTCAGCGGCAAAACCAATGGCTGATTTTTCGGTGCGTTGCTGGATAATTTTTTCCAATCCAGCAAAGGCGCCACCAACAATGAATAAAATATTGCTGGTATCAACATGCAGCAGCTCTTGTTGAGGATGTTTACGACCACCCTGAGGTGGCACAGAAGCGACGGTTCCTTCGACTAATTTTAATAACGCCTGTTGAACCCCTTCGCCGGAGACATCACGGGTGATGGATGGGTTTTCAGATTTACGCGCCACTTTATCAATTTCATCAACATAGATGATACCCGTTTCCGCTTTTTTGACATTGTAATCACAATGCTGCAACAACTTCTGAATAATATTTTCAACATCATCGCCAACATAGCCTGCTTCAGTCAGTGTTGTCGCGTCGGCAATTGCCAGGGGTACATCTAAAATACGCGCCAATGTCTGCGCTAATAATGTTTTACCAGAACCTGTTGGTCCAATCAATAAAATATTACTCTTTGCTAATTCAACATCCGTAAATTCGTTTTCAGGATGCTCACCCAAACGCTTGTAATGATTGTAGACGGCGACTGACAATGTTTTTTTCGCCTCATCTTGACCGATGACATATTCGTCTAAAGCGGTTTTAATCTCGACCGGTTTAGGTGGCGCGTTGAGAAATTGTTTCTCAGTTTTTTGATTTTCTTTTTCAATAAGATTATTGCAAAGCGTAACACATTCATTACAAACAAACACTGAAGCGGCGCCGGCAATCAGATTTTTGACTTCATCTTTACCTTTACCACAAAAAGAACAGCGTGCTAAATCGTGATTATTTTTCTTGACCATTGTTAAACTCTCATCTTATTTTATTTTATCAGTCCTTTTTAATCACAGGTTTTGGTTGACGGTGATAAAACACTTCATCAACAATACCATATTGCTGCGCTTGATCCGCGTTCATAAAATTATCCCGATCGGTATCTTGTCTCACCTTATCAATATTCTGCCCTGTATGGGTAGATAAAATCTGATTAAGACGCTCACGGATAAAAAGAATTTCTTTCGCGTGTATTTCAATATCAGAAGCTTGCCCTTGAAAACCACCCAAAGGCTGATGAATCATAATGCGAGAATTAGGCAAACAATGCCGCTTACCTTTTTCGCCACCCGCTAACAACACCGCGCCCATGCTACAAGCCTGTCCGGTACAAATCGTACTGACGGCCGGTTTGATAAATTGCATTGTATCATAAATCGCCATGCCCGCTGTCACCGAACCACCAGGTGAATTAATATACAGATAAATATCTTTATCCGGATTTTCTGATTCAAGAAATAAAAGTTGAGCGGTAATGAGGTTTGCCATATTATCCTCAACTTGACCCACCAGAAAAATAATACGATCTTTTAACAGACGCGAATAAATATCATAAGAACGCTCACCACGGGCGCTCTGCTCAATGACAATGGGGACTAAGCTGTTTTTTAGTAATTGATCATTCATATCTGCTACCATTATATAATTATTATGTTTAAAGATGCAACGCATCGCCGCACACTTTCTCAGATTGTACCCTGATCCCGTCTACCGAAAAGCGCCTCCCCTGAACCTGCTTGCCCTAAGCTTGCTTGCCCTGAGCTTGTCGAAGGGTCGAAGGGTCGAAGGATACCCTATTGTTGTTCTTTCAGCTCAGCAAAGCTCATTTTTTTCTCTTGCGGCGTCGCGGATTCCAGCAACTTCTCCGCCACTTGTTCTTCCAAAGCAATCCACTCCAATGAGGCTAGACGCTTTTTATCGGCATAATACCAAGCGACTAACTCCTGTGGATTTGGATAATTACTTGCCATAGCTTCAACAAGTTGACGCACGCGCGCAGGCTTAACCTGTATATTATTTTTACTGGCGTATTCGCCAATAATTAAGCCCAAGGCGACTTTTTTCTTTGCTTCATCTTCAACATCGGCATCATCCTTGCCATTCGCGCGACGTAGGTTGTCAACTTCGCTTTTTATTAAACCTTGCGGCAGTTCAATATTTTGATTGATTTCAAAAAACTTATTTATAACCTGTTGTTTATTAACATTTTTCATCAAACCATTCATTTGAGCGCGCAGCCCTTGTTCCACTTCTTTTTTCAAAGCTTCCACGCCGCCTTTGATGTCAAACTTTTCAACAAAAACATCATTGACTTCAGGCAATTCCGATGCTTCGACCTTATGTATGGTGACATTAAACACAATATGCTGACCGGCAATCAATTTGTTTTGATGGTTTTCAGGATAATCCACCGCGATTTCTTTTTCGTCGCCGGCTTTGCTACCTTCCAAAGCCTGTTCAAATTCAACCGGCATTCTACCCTGCCCGAGCACCAAATGCATTTTTTCCACAGCGCTTTGCTCAACCGCTTTGCCATCTTTAAAACCAGTAAATGTGACCTGAACGCGATCTTCTTTTTGCGTGGCGCGATCAACCTCATGCCAAAGCGGATTGCGTTGACGTAAATTCTCAATGGCCTCATTAATGTCTTGTTCATCTAAATCAGCGGTAACTGTCTCGACTTCAACCCCTTCAAGTGATTGCAGTTTGATTTCCGGCAAAACTTCAACTTCGGCGACAAATTTCATCGCTTGACCAAAATCAGCGTTTAATTCTTTAATGCTCGGCGTAACAGCGGGTCGTAACTTATTTTCGCTTAAGGCTTGATACAATGAATTTTGGATAGCTTCACCGCTTATTTCCTGCCAAGCGCTTTGTCCATAACGTTGTTCTACCACACGCATTGGCACTTTACCTGGTCTGAAGCCTTTTAATTTCACCTCTTTAGCAATTTTCTTAATCCGCTTATCATAAGCTTCCTTCAGTGTGGATTGCGGCACTTCAACCGTTAACCGACGCGACAAACCTTCCAACACTTCTACCGAAACCTGCATAAATAACCTCTCTAATTCTACTATATTCTGGTGCGAAAGGAGAGACTCGAACTCTCACGGGTTACCCCACTGGAACCTAAATCCAGCGCGTCTACCAATTCCGCCACTCTCGCTTAAGAATGTCATATTTAAACAAAAACAAGGGTAAAAATCCATGCTTATCTTGATAAAATATGCGGAAAAACTATAAAAATTCATTTAAATTCGGTATTATAGTCAATTATGCAAACTCATTATATCGTCAAAAGCGGCAGCAAAACCATCAATACCCAAGGTATTGCTATTATTAAAGACGGTATAAAACAATCAAAAAAACCGCTCATACCCGCCAAAAAAAAACCGGATTGGTTAAAAATCAAAATTGATAACCATCCCAAATATCAATCGGTAAAACAAATTGTCAATGAAAATAAACTGAGTACGGTTTGTGAAGAGGCCAAGTGTCCTAACATCAGCGAGTGCTGGAGCGCCGGCACGGCGACACTGATGTTAATGGGTTCCGTATGCACCCGAGCCTGTCGTTTCTGCGCGGTTGACACCGGCAATCCCAAAGGCTGGTTAGACCAGGAAGAACCACAACACGCCGCTAACGCGACCGTATTAATGGGATTAAAATACGTGGTGCTTACCTCAGTTGATCGTGATGACCTTGCCGATGGTGGCGCCGCACATTATGCCGCTTGTATTCAGGCGATCAAACAAGCATCACCGCAAACCGCGGTTGAAGCACTCACACCGGATTTTCAAGGATCGGAAGCGGCGGTTAAAACAATTATTGATACCGGTCTTGAAGTTTTCGCGCAGAACATTGAAACGGTAAAACGCTTAACCCATCCGGTACGCGATCCCCGAGCCAGTTATGAACAAACACTCAAGGTATTAGCTTACGCTAAAAAAATACGTCCCAAAGTATTAACCAAAACAAGTTTAATGCTTGGTTTGGGCGAAACCGAAGATGAAATTTTACAGACGATGGATGATTTGAGAGCTATTGGTGTTGATATTGTCACGTTAGGACAATATCTGCGCCCTACGCTGAATCACTTACCGGTAGAGCGTTATGTTACGCCGGCGGAATTCAATGATTACCGTGAGCAAGGACTGGCGAAAGGATTTCTCGAAGTTGTCTCCGGTCCATTTGTACGCTCAAGTTACCGTGCTGAAAAAGCATTGGAAAAAAATAATGTCGGACTCGGTTAATACCCGGTTATTAACACGTCATCTTGGTTTTTGTGATTATGACAAAACCTATCAAGCCATGCGTGACTTCACCCATCATCGCGACCATGACACGAGTGATGAATTATGGTTATTACAACACTATCCAGTATTCACACAAGGTAAAGCCGGCAAAGCCGAGCATATTTTGAAAAAAAGCGATATTCCCATTATCCAAAGTGACCGCGGCGGTCAAATTACTTATCACGCGCCAGGCCAGCTGGTGGTCTATTTTTTGCTGGATTTACATCGCCGTCACATGAATATACGCCAACTTCTTGATGTCATCGAACAATCCGTGATTGCTTTGCTGGCGCAATATAATATTACAGGTCATCTGATCAACAAACAGCCTGGCGTGTATGTTGATCATAAAAAAATTGCGTCATTGGGCATCCATATTCACAAAGGACGCAGCTATCATGGCTTGAGTTTAAATGTAAATATGGATTTACAGCCTTTTACTTGGATTAATCCCTGTGGGATAAAGAATCTTGGTGTCACTCAACTGGCTGATCTTGGTTGTGATAGTGATGTTGATACCATTGGAGCGCAGCTTAGGCAATATATTATTAAGAAAATGGAAAACTAGTGATGAAAAAAACTATTAATACTGAACATATTCTTTCCTTAATTGACAAATTTGATACGGAAAGAGACTGGCAACAATTTCATACCTTAAAAAATCTCGCCATTTCCGCGGCGATTGAATCCGGTGAATTGTTAGAGATTTTTCAATGGTTAAATGATGATGAAATCAAGCAACAACTCAGAGAAACAACATTTAAAGAAAAAATAGCACATGAACTGGCTGATGTTTTTATATATCTTTTCCGCATTATAAAAAAATTGGATATTGATATTGAAGACGCTATTAGTGCTAAAATGAAGTTGAATGAGCGGAAGTATCCGGCAATTAAAGTTAAAGGCATGGCTAAAAAGTATAGTGAATATTGAAATTTTATATCAGGGCTGATGGTTTAACAGAATTCATACCTGCTCTAAGGAATCATTCTAAGTTTACCCAAAGTTAGTTAAATACAGTAATTTTTCACATCACATTACAACATTCCAGGGAGTGTGGAAATTTAGCGGGTCTTTTAGACCTGATGGGTAAAAGCCTGCTTTGCTAATCTACAATAGTAAAAATTTAACAGGTTTTTTAGACCATAGCCAAGGATTGTCATTGTCATGATATCTACAATAGTAGAAATTTAACAGGTCTTTTAGACGAATGATTATCTGTAATGCGATTATAATCTACAATAGTAGAAATTTAATAGGTCTTTTAGACTGTCACATAATCGTCAATCCCCACACATCTACAATAGTAGAAATTTAATAGGTCTTTTAGACAATTTTATTGTCGTTACCTGTCTAAAAGACCTATTAAATTTCTACTATTGTAGATGTAAAACAGT
>JBCCYM010000053.1:0-12512 GCA_039190005.1 Pseudomonadota bacterium | reverse complement strand
TGTCAAGCCCCCAAAAATGCCCCAGTTTAAAACTGTAGGAAATGTTGCTTAGCATAATCAAAGGGAGTAAGGTGTTGAAGAGAGTCATGAGGACGTTCTAGGTTATAATGTTGTAGCCACTGATTCGTGAGAAGTTGGACATGTTGAATAGAATCAAACAAATACATCTCGAGAATGGCTTCACGATACGTGCGATTAAATCGTTCAATGTAACCATTTTGAGCAGGTTTACCAGGTTGAATAAATTGTAACTCAATCTCATGATGTTGTAAGGATTGAGTTATAGACCATTTTTTTAGCCACATAAAAGAGCAGTTTTAAAAACGTCCTAAAAGGTATATTTTTTGAGACTGCCTCTAAATGTTCAGATTCACTAGCTATGGATATCAAGTAAACCAAAATGTACAATGATTTATAGCATAAAAAATTTTTATAGTTTCTTTTCACCTGATTTTAAAATTAATCAGCCAAAACTAAAGGTCACAAGTATAAAAGCTTGCAGTGAGAATAAATTTAGACAAAAAAAGAATAGATCGACTATTCTATGTCTAGCGAACAAAACTTTCCGCTGCTTATGTCGAGCTACCCAATACTGAATAAAAAAACTTGGTCAAGTATTAAGTCATAATAATGAATCGATTGCCTACCCTACCAGATGAACGAACCTCCCCACGAGGAATTAAGCCTTTTTTTACTTCAGGTAATTCTTCATGAAGTGTCTACGTTGAGCAGTTAAATAGATCAGTAATATAGTTGCCGTGATCAAGGTTGTAAACTTCTATAAAGTCGAGATTGCTTGCGTTCGTTATTAGAAATCAAGCTTAATAACTACGCTGAGTATTAAATTTAGAGTGCTCATATAGTGCTCATCAAAACTATATCGTAGACAACGAGAGACAACCTTTACCATATGCACTACCTACGCTAATTCATTGATTCTAAATGTATTTCGTTGTCTATGGTTGTCTATGGTAGTTACTGTTTTTTTGCCCTATTCGGGTTCAACTCCCGCCGCCTCCACCATTTAAGTTATTGGTAATAAAAGGATTTTTTATCAACCTCGGCTTTAGAGTGCTTATATAGTGCACATTGAAACGATATCATAGACAATCAAAGACAACTCACCTCTTAAATGCTACCGCTTTAGATTTCATCTGCAACAAATCTGATCAGCGCATTGATTAGCCTTAACCGGCATATTTTCCCATTGCTTGAGTCTTTTGCAATGTCAGCATCAACACTGAAAAAAATTGGGTCAAGTGTTAGGTCATAATGAGGAACCGATTATCGAAAAAGGTCAGCATGAGTGCCTGTTCGGATAAAAGTTACTTTCTCGTCTTGTATAAGATAAATTAGTAACCAGTTAGGTTCTATATGACATTCACGGCAATCTGTATATTCACCCTTGAGTGCATGATCTCGAAATAATCTACCTAATGGTTTTTCGTTAATAATGCATCGCATCGCGCGTTTTAGCTTGCGAATCTCTTTTCCTCGTTTTTCTGCTAGTTTTAAGTCTTTCAGGAATTTTTTACGATAGTTAGGGGCAAGCATCAGATGTCTAAGCGCTCAAACATATCGTCGGCATCTTTGCATGCGACAACGTTTTTTCCCTTTCTCGATTCAGCTATGGCTTTTGCAGTTTCTTTGTTGGGGATATGTAGATCGATAGGAATCTCTTTATCACGACGTATTTTCTTGTATAACATCGTCAACATCTGACTTGTGCTGATACCGAGTTCTTTCAATATCGATTCTACATCATTTTTAAGTTCTGGCTCTATTCTGGCTCGGATAAATGCGGTTTTACTCATACTGGATCACTCTCTTATTTCACAATACACCAATTGTACCACAATAGGGATACAAAGCAACTTATAACTTAGCCCTTAACTGCTACCCACCTAAATCTCAGATAAATTTAATCACACCCAACACGATTGATGATACTATCAACAACATCACTGCCAGAAAAAATCTCATCATCAAGCTCAGGATTATATTCAGTAATCTCCAAACCAATCAGCTGCTCAAGATTAATCATTGACAAAGCGGCTAATAAATTTTTTAACTGCATACCATCTTCTTCAGGGGTACCCAATGCCTGAATATGATGAGGATCTAAGGCATCTAAATCTAAGGTAATACCAAAAGGTAAATCGCGTTGTTCAAAAGTTTTAATTGTCGTCGCGAAACAAGATTGAAAACCTAAACGACGAACATCTTCCATGTAATAAACCTTAACACCATGTTGCGCTAATAATTGTTGTTCTTCTTTCTCGTAAGAACGAATCCCCATGAATACAATGTTTTCTGGTTTAACTTTTGCTTGCTCACTTAAAATAGTTGTTAAGCGTTTATCACCAAAACCCATTAAAGCCGCCGCTGACATACCATGCAAATTACCGGAAAATGATGTCTCAGGCGTATGACTGTCAAGATGGGCGTCTATCCAAATTAAACCAAATTCATCATAACATTGCGCCACACCCGACCAAGTACCAATCGCGCAACTATGATCGCCACCCAAAGTCAAAAACTTATTCCCCTTTGCTAATACCGCTATCGTTGCTTCCGCTAGTCGTCGAGAAAAATCCGCCAGATCAGGAATAGCGGCTAATTGGGTTTTTTGGCTATCAAAACTAATTGTTCGATACCAAATTTCTTGCAAATAATCTAAGCGCTGATACAGTACCTCAGATCCGATTTCACAACCAAGAATACCCGCACAATGACCAATGGCGGCGCCAATACACTTTGCTTGTTCAAGAAATCGATTCATACATTTAAAATTGAAAATAAATCTTTGGGATCCTGCAGCGGTGGAATAATATCAACAAATTCACCGATGTGATATTTTTGGCAAAGTTGATAAGTGAAACGCAAAATAGAAAAATCTTCCAAAGCAAAACCAACTGAATCAAATAAGGTAATTTCTTGATCATGCTCTCTGCCAACCTTATCTCCGGTAATTAACTGCCAAAGTTCGGCATAAACCTTTTTTTCCGCTTTCTGACGTGAGTAACGTTGGATTTCACCTTCGATTAAAGACTGGTCAAAAAATTCTACAACAATTTTCGCGCGATCAAGAACAGACAGCTCAACCTCTGTTTTGCCCGGACAGTCGCCACCTAAACCATTAATATGCATACCCGGCCGCACCCAATCATTTAATATCACATCAACATGTTGTTTACATGCCGTGCACACAATAATAATATCTGAACCTTTTACAGCTTCCTCATTGCTATCGCAGGCAATCAGTTCTAAATCAGAAGAGCGCATATTATTAGCAAATTTATTCATCGCTTTCGCGTCGATGTCATAATAACGAACTGTTTTAATATCACGTATTACTTTATGCGCCAATACTTGAAATTCGCTTTGCGCGCCGGTACCAATCAGCGCGATTGTTCGCGCGTCTTTTCTTGCTAACAAATCACTCGCCAAGGCGGAAGTTGCCGCTGTTCGCAAAGCTGTGGGAATAGTCATACCACTAAACATTAGCGGGAAGCCATCTTCTATTCTTGATAACTGACCGGTGGCAACAACCGTTGATTTATTAAACAATGGATTTTTAGGATGGCCGTTAACATATTTGAAGCTAAATAATTTCTTATCGGCGATTGGCATAAGTTCAATAACCCCGTCTGGCACATGAAAGGCCAATCTTGGAATTTTATCAAATTCATTCCAGCGAGAAAAATCTTCCTTCAATACGTCAATTAAATCGAGAATATAACGGTCAAAACCATGACGCTTAACTAATTTCGCTAGCTCTTCTGGTGATAATAAATTAATCATGCAACCCCCTTCAGTTTTTTAGATAAACTAAGCAGCGACAATAAACACATAATAATACCTCGCTCTGGCACACGGTCAGAAGAATCTTCCGGTGTCGTTATAGTTTACACGATTTACATCGTATCGTCCATACACTATGCCTTTTATATTCAGTTATCTAATATCATTCTCATGCAAGTGTTATCAATAGGTTATCATGACACTTAACCATTATCCTAAAGAAGATTGCTTCCACATCAAACGAATTTCATCTTGCTGCGCTTTCAACCGCAGAAATATTTGATATTTTAGCTGATGAAACGCCGATAAGGACGGATCATCACTGGGCATAATAACTTCTTTAACCTGACTCATCGCCGCCATGACTTGCCGATGATTTTCACCAGTTTTTGCTACGCGCGCCAACATAGCGCAGCCCAGCAAGACGGATTCAGGCTGTTGAGGTAAAATAATCGGCAAACCAATAGCGTTCGCGCTTGCTTGTAACATGAGCGGATTCTTTGCCATGCCGCCTGTCACAATAATCGCTTTAATGTGATGACCATATTGATTCATGGCATCAATGATGGCCTTATCATTGTAAGCCAACGCTAAAATAGTGGCGTAGTACAACTTAGCTAACTCGGTTAAACCGCCTTCCATAGTTAATCCAACAATACTGCCGCGCAGGTTTGGATCAGCGTAAGGTGAACGATTGCCATGAAAAAATGGCAATACATCTAAATGCTGACAAAGGTATTCTGGCCACTGGAGTGACATTTCTTGTTGCAACTGATCAATGGTTTGCGCGAGTTGCTGATGAATAACTTGCTCACTGATGCCCCGCGCGGCGCGATGTTCATGAATAATCTTATGTAATAAATCACCACTTGCGGATATCCCGCCCTCTGTTAATGACATATTCGGTAAAACCACATCCGGAAAAGGTCCCCAGACCCCTGGAACAAAATGTGGCTGATGTGATAAAGCCATATGACAACTTGAGGTGCCAGCAATTAAGGCAAGTTTTTCGCTAATATCAATCGCATCCGTTTTTTCACTGGAAATATTGATACCTAACACGCCAACCGCGCCAGCATGCGCGTCCACCATACCCGCGGCGACAACTGTTTGCTGATGCAAGCGCAACGCTTTCGCCGTTTCCGCTGATAAATGACCAACTTTACTGCCAACCGAAATAATGTGATCAACCGGACCAATACGCTGATAGTTTTCATCAACCAATTCATTTAAACCAACTTGATAGAAGAACTGATCATCCCAGCGCCGATCATGACTGTTAAATCCCCACTTACAAGCTGTCGTACAAATTGAACGAATGTTTAAACCCGTTAATTTAAAACTCATCCAGTCCGCTAAATCAAAAAAATAGCTTGCTTCTGCAAACACCGTTGCCCGCTTTTGTTTCAACCACATCAGCTTGGGCAATTCATGTTCTGGTGAAATCGTACCGCCCAATTGTTTGAGCACGGAAACATCTAACTGGTTAATTTGTTGCGCCTGTTCTTTCGCGCGATGACATTGCCACAAAATAATATCTTGCTCGCCCAACAATTTATTCGCCTGATTACAATAAATAACCAGCGAACAAGTAGCGCTAATGCCAATACTAACAATAGAATCAGCATCAATTTGGCCATTATCCATAATAGCCGCTAATGCTTTTTTAAATTGTTGCCATATCTCCGTGCTTGACTGTGATAAATGACCCTGATCATTTTTGAAAGTGGTAATGGACTCAGCTTGGTAAGCTAATAACTCACCACCATGATCAAAAGCGCCGACACGAACACTTTGGGTACCAATATCAATACCTAAATACACCGGCGATTGTTTTTGCGTCATATACTAAGACCAAACCTCACACTTAATACGCATTAACTGACATAAAGCGATTAATTCTTGTTTAATATCACCATAACAAACAGCAATATGGTTAGAAAGATAGTGCGCCATCAATTGTTGTTCACTGAGCCGTAAATCAGCGGCCATAAATGGCCACTCGCGATTGGAACCTTCCCATAATTGATCACGCAATTCTGTCGGCAATTTAACGACCTCACCCTGCCCGACAACAATCACTAACTCACCTGATTGCATCCAGGCGCGCGCCCAAGTAATTTCACCAGGCAACGATTCACCCGCAAACGTGCCGCCAGGGTAATGCATATATTCTTTTACTTGACAGTAACTATGCACATGTTGCAGTGAATGCGGATCATGGTTAAATGAATACGCCCCTGCTGAACCACTGTTCAATAATAACCAATGCGTTTTATTTTGATACGCAAACGCGCCACGCACATCATGAAAAAATGTTGATGGGTGCATTTTTTTCTTTTGCAAAATACGCTTCATGTATTCTTGAACAATTAAATTACCTTCATCGGCTTCTGTCACACAAACAATTGGCGTCTCACGCCCCTCTGGACCAATCGGTGAATTCAATAAACCTTCACTAAAATCTGAAGGCGGCGCCGAATTACACATCCCCAGTTGATATTGCCAACCCATACAATCGGCGTCAAATTCTTCAAGATAATCAAGCACTGAATAATAATAACGCAGTTGTAACTTAATACTTTCTTCGTCGAAGCCCTCTTCAAAATGAAAAGTCACACCTTTATCAAGCAACCACTGATACGCCTTATCAATAGTTGCCTGTTCAATTGTTGGCGCTTTATCGTTTAACCAACACTGATCGATTTTATGTTCAACAAAGCCGGCTTGACGCATGATTTTTCGCCCCAGGTAGCCATTAATCATCCCCATCGATGTATCACCAAATAACAGTGAAATAATTGGATTTTGTTGAATATCCTCGGCAATTTCGCTGGCAACAGTGCTATTCGTCAACGCCGCTGGCACCGCTTCGTTTGGATAATCAATGTTACCCTGCTGTAAAAATTGCGCTAGCTTTTTCATTAACGAATCATCGGTCGTCCAATCCGCTTTTTCTGACCACAGACGAGAAACACTAGGATGCTGATCTGTTTCCAAAGAAGCCGCGGTATTTAATAAACCCACTAGACCCGGTTTGGTAATCGAAAAGTTGGAAGCTAATAACAAAGGATCGTTATCACCATAAAGTCCATCACAAGTATGTGTGGCAAATACCCAATGGGTAATCAGCGCGATTTTGGGGATGGCTTTATTTTTGTAGCTATTTAACAGTTTGACACTCTCGTTTGGTCGGGTAATAAATGATGACAACACAACAGGTTCATAACCAAGCTGAGTAACACAGTTGGCAATATTATCAGCAAACGCTTTTAAGCTTGCCTGGGCGTTGTCATTGGCAATATGACGATAATCGCCGGGACAAAATAATACTACTTGTTTAGACATACTAATTCCTCCTAAAGAATATATGATAGAGTGCACAAACTAAAATCATCGCATAACAAACCATCGGGACAATGTAAGCGAACTGAATAGAAAAAAGATCAGCCAGTTCCCCCATAATGGGTGGTGAAATCGCGCCGCCTACTAAGCCCATAACTAATATTGAAGAAACTCGGCGTACCCTTATCTGCCCACGCAGCGTTAATTCAAAAACGGTCGGGTACATGATCGAGTTAAACGCGCCCATAAAGACAATTGAAAAAACAGCGGCATGTGGATGAATAGGATAAATAGTCATCGCGCTAATACAGAGCAAGACATTAATGCAAGCATAGATACCCAACAAAAAAGAATCACGGACAAAATATAAAATCCCCGAAGAAATAAACCGGCCAACTAAAAATAAAGACACATGCATTACCACATAAATTGCGGCCGCCAGCGTTGTGATATGCAATGTTCGATGCGCGTAAATTAATAGAAAGGAAGCCACTGTTGTCTGCGCGCCTAAATAGAACAGGATGCCTAAAAAGCCCATAAAACTATTCAAAGAGAATATTTTCGCATTAGAACGATTTGGGCTAGTCACACCACTGCTGTGAATATCAGGAATGACTCTCGCGTTTAATAAAATAGCGGCAATGAAAAAAACCGCCGCGATGGTGCCATAAGCGCGAACAATACTCATTACACTTTGACTGCCTAATAGCAAATGCGCTAAGCCATAAACAGTGACCATCGCGCCCAAAGCGTTAAACGATTGTGAAAAATTAATTCTCACACCGGCTTTATCCTCAGGACCTAACAGGGTCACATAAGAATTCGCGGAAACTTCTAAAGCGGTAGCGCCAGAAGCCATAATAATTAAAGCGGCTAGAAAAACAATGTATTTACCAATAAAGCCAGCAGCAATAAATCCAAGCGCGCCTAAGGTACATAAAGATAAACCGAGACGGATGGTTTTACTAAAGCCAATTTTATCCAACACATAACCCATAGGTAAAGAAGCTAAAAAATAACCTGTAAAATAAGCGGTTGGCACAAGTGATGCCTGTAATAAATTCAAACCAAATAATGATTTAAAATGGGCGACAAGAATATCATTAGCATTCAAGCCAAACGCCCAAAAGAAAAACAAGGTTGTTGTCGCCAAATAGGGAACAATATATTGTTTAGGAACGATAGAGGTAATGACTTTATTCATAATGATTGACATAACAGACTGCTATTTTTTTTATTGTCTTGATGGTAACAATTTTGATAGAAACTCACAACTAAAACTCGCTATTTTCGTTATCAACATTTAAGCTAAAAACCGCGATTGGTCGACAAGCGATAGCGCATCCTTCGACAAGCTCAGGAACCGTCCTTCGACAGGCTCAGGGATCACCTTTAGTATAAGATGGCTGAGCTTGTCGAAGCCAAGGCACAAGCTCCAAAAACTTGTGATACCTTTCTATCCTTCGACAGGCTCAGGAACTGCCTTTCGACAGGCTAAGGTGACTACGCCAATTTTTATTAGCGCGTCAGTAAATCACTGAAAACGCATCTCCTCGGAACAGATTAAGCTACCATAGCAACCACTACTTTACGATTCCCCGTGTAAGCATGACGCCCGTGTGTCATTAAAAGATTATCAACAATCAATAAATCACTTTTCTGCCAAGGAAACGCGCACTTTTCCGCTTCAATAACACGATTAATCTCAGCGATGTCATCAGGTGAAATAGGTTCACCATTACCAAAATACACCTGACGGGGTAAATTCTCCTCACCCAACGCTTCTATCAACAAAGCGTTGTCTTGCTCGCCAATTGCTGAGGCATGAAATAAGTTGGCCTGATTAAACCAGACCTTCTCACCTGTCTTAGGGTGAACGATTGTTGATTGGACACACTGACGTGTACGCAATTGTTGTCCATCCTTCAACCATTCATATTCAATATGATTGTTGTGGCAAAACTGCTCGACCTCAGATTTCTCCTCAGTTTGAAATACTTCCTGCCAACTTAAATCAATGTGGGGATGGTAATTACGCACATACAACAAATTATGGCGCTCAAATCGTTCAACAAGGCTTTTATCGAGCTGTTGCAATATGTGATCCGTGCGCGCCAATGGTGTCTCACCGCCTGTCTCTGCTACCAATACACTGAAAAATAACAACGCACTCGGCCAGTGATTTGTATAGGAATTCTCACTATGCTGTGGGATGACGCGCTCCTTAGGATATTCTGTCGAGGTATACACATGACCACCTAATTTAGTGCGTGGCGTTGAACGATTGGTATACTCTAAAAGATTGGGAGAATAGGCCAAAGCGAAACGGTTAAACTCTGATAAGGCATGAATGTCAAAACCACGCAATAACACAGCACCATAGTCATGCAACAACCGCTCACACGCTGATCGAGAATTACTTAGCCAAGCCTCAGGTTTTTCCGCGGAGTTGCTAGGTGACACAACAGGCACATAATCAAGAGACTGTTTTTTGATAAAATTAACCATGTAGACTATTTTAGTTTTAACGGTACTATTAAGTCAAGAATTGATTAAATTTCTTATAGCGCTCAACTTAGATAAGTATTTAAAACCACTATCGGCGAGAATAACAACAACATTCAATCGTCGTTTTGGTGATGGATGTGTTAATAACTGCCCGGAAAGTTTTTCTAAAATCGACAACGCGCCGCCGGCACTTCCACCCGCTAAGATACCCTCTGTCTTCGCTAATTGCCGAACAGCCGCGAACGCCTCGGCATCGGTAAACTGAATCACATCATCAATCACACTGAAATCATGGATACGACACACTTTATCTTTGCCCGCCCCTTCTACCTGATAGGGCTTTGCTGCCGATGGCTGATGCTTATAAAAACAATCATAAAACACTGACCCCACCGGATCTGGCATAAACACCTGAATCGATGGTTTCTTTTGCTTTAAATAACGCCCTACTCCGGTGATTGTTCCTCCTGAGCTAGCCGCCGCGACTAAACAATCTATGTTACCATCCAACGCGGTCCAAATCTCTTCCGCCGTATCCTCAAAATGTGTCTCAACATTTACCGGATTATCATATTGATTCAGCAATACCGCGTTCGGTATTGATTGAGCAAGTATCGCCGCTTTGTTAACATAATGCTCAGGTGCATCAGATGTCACATCCTCAGGTGATACCACCACTTTGGCGCCATATAAGCGCATCGTCGCGACTTTTTCCTGACTTGTCTTATAAGGCACTGTAATAAGCGCCTTATAACCCAATACACTTGCCAGCATCGCCAAGGATGAACCGGTATTTCCTGATGACGCTTCGACAATCGTTCCACCTGGTTTCAGCAGATCTCGTCGCTCAAAATCATTGATCATCCGCAACACAATCCGATCTTTAATACTCAGCGTTGGGTTGAACATTTCACACTTGGCATACACATCAAAAGGCAAGGCTGGATTGAAGCGCTTTAGCGCCACCATAGGTGTATGACCAATGACATTTAAAATTGATGGATAAATCATATAGCTTCCTCCGGTGGGTTGCGCTTGATTAGACGATCATGCAATAATCCAACTTGATCTCGCGCGTAAGTCACAAATAAAAATGGAAACACCGCATGGATGAATAAACAAATCACAATCCTCATCAAACATAAACCTAGCTTTGTCGCTTCAAGACAATGACGCCCATAACTCTCACCTATACTGTGTGGATGTTTGGTAAATTTTGAAAATATATGCTTTATCATATACTACAATATACCAAATTAATTAAGGTATGCTTTATACATTTTTATAATTTTATTCGCAATTGCCGGATAATTGCAAAAATGTCATGGTAAGATGGCTATAAGTCGTTGATAACTTCCTCAAAAAGGCAAAATAATGGAAAAATGATCAATAAAAGCGGCACCCAAGATATACGAATAGTGTAGCTTACATTATTATAGAGGCATAAATGCGCAACAGCTTGAAAAATAAATCTATCAAAGATAGAATATTTTCCCTTAATATAGAGAAAACCGTTATGAAAAGCAGCGAAATCAGAAAAAAATTTTTAGATTATTTTAAATCACAGCAACATACCATTGTGCCTAGCAGTTCTTTAATTCCCGGCAATGATCCTACGCTGCTGTTTACCAATGCCGGCATGGTGCAATTTAAAGATGTTTTTCTTGGCAATGAACAACGTCCTTATCAACGCGCCACCAGTTCACAGTGCTGTATGCGGGCGGGCGGGAAACATAATGATTTAGAAAATGTTGGCTATACCGCGCGGCATCATACTTTTTTTGAAATGCTGGGTAATTTCAGCTTTGGTGATTATTTTAAAAAAGAAGCGATTCATTACGCCTGGGATTTTTTAACCCAAGTGTTAAAACTGCCAGCGGAAAAATTGTGGGTGACTGTTTTTACCGATGATCAAGAATCAGAAAATATTTGGCTGAACGATATTAAAGTCGATGCCAAGCGATTTTCACGTTGTGGTGAAAAAGATAATTTCTGGAGCATGGGTGATGTCGGTCCTTGCGGACCCTGCACTGAAATTTTTTACGATCACGGCCCAAGTATTGCCGGCGGCCCGCCCGGCAGCCCTGATGAAGATGGTGATCGTTATATTGAGATATGGAATCTGGTATTCATGCAATACAATCGTCAAGCCGATGGCAGTTTAGTACCTTTAGCCCAACAATCCGTTGATACCGGCATGGGTTTAGAACGCTTGGCCGCGGTGTTACAACATGTACACAATAATTATGACACCGATTTGTTTGTACCGATTATCAATGCCACGGCTAAACTTGCCGGCATCAATGACCACAGCAATCAGTCGCTACGCGTGATCGCTGATCACATTCGCTCGACGGCTTTTTTAATTGTTGACGGCGTGCGCCCTTCTAATGAAGGTCGCAGTTATATTCTGCGCCGCATTATTCGCCGTGCCATTCGCCATGGTCATAAACTCGGATTAACCGATACCGAACGAGGGCCCCCGGAACGCTGCGGCTTTTCTGCTCACGCGGATGCTGACCTCATTGCGATCGGCCGCTGGCAACAGCGGGATCAGCCGTCGGATCGCCGCCGTCAGGTCGGTGGCCCTGCGCTTTGCCACCGAGCGCTGGCGGGTGAGATCCTTGTGGTGGGCCAGCGTGCGGTCCAAGTCGTCCAGCATCGCGGTGACTGCCTGGCTGAGCGAAGCATAGGCCATGAGTTACCCTGAAAGTTACACCTATTCGCGCACGGCCCGTTGTAACCGTGTAACCTGGGCTTAGTTTGCAGCGGTTAATTTTCCGGTAATGGAACTTCGGCCCTTGCGGGGCAGGCTGTGACCCGCGCGCCTTGGCGGGCTTGTTTCCGTAAATGGG
>JBCCYM010000052.1:0-13083 GCA_039190005.1 Pseudomonadota bacterium | reverse complement strand
GTCGTTATTCCCGCGCGGGTGGGTCCCTGAGCTCGTGTCGAAGGGCGGTCCCTGAGCCTGTCGAAGGGTCGAAGGACGGTTCCTGAGCCCGCTTGCCCTGAGCCTGTCGAAGGGGCGAAGGAAATAAAAAAATTGAATTGCTGGTTTTTAGATTAAAGAAAAAATAAGATAATTAACAACATGATTAAAGAGAACTATCACCCACAGCTTATAGAAACAGAATGTCAACAAAAATGGGATAATGACAATACCTACGCGGTGCGTGAAGATGAGACGAAAGAAAAATTTTACTGTTTGGCTATGTTCCCCTATCCCAGCGGCTCATTACATGTTGGTCATATTCGTAATTATACTATCGGCGATGTGATTGGTCGTTATCAACGTTTGCATCAGAAAAATGTGTTACAGCCCATGGGCTGGGACGCGTTTGGTTTGCCGGCAGAAAATGCCGCGATTCAACATGGTGTTTCACCCAAAAACTGGACCAATGAAAACATAGCCATTATGCGCGAACATCTTAAAAAGCTTGGATTCGCTTATGATTGGGATCGTGAAATAAATACCAGCCAGTCTGACTATTACCGTTGGGAACAATGGTTATTTATTAAAATGTATGAAATGGGTTTGGTTTACCGTAAAAACGCGATTGTAAACTGGGATCCCGCCGACCAGACGGTGCTGGCAAATGAACAAGTTGTGGATGGCAAAGGTTGGAGATCAGGCGCGACCATTGAACAACGGGAAATTACTCAATGGTTTATCAAAATAACAGCTTACGCGGAAGAACTGATTACCGATCTTGATAAACTTGATTGGCCGGACCAAGTTAAAATTATGCAACGGAATTGGATTGGTCGCTCACATGGTTGTAATGTTATCTTTGATGTGCCTAATGAAAATACAAGTCTGGATGTTTTTACCACTAGAGTGGACACATTGTTAGGCGCGACTTATCTGGCGATTTCTCCTAATCATGTGCTGGCACAGCAAGCGGCTAAACATAATCCGGATATTCAAACATTTATCAAAGCATGCCAAACAACAAAAGTCGCTGAAGCGGATATGGCGACCATGGAAAAAAAAGGTATCAACAGTGGTTTCACGGCTGTACACCCTATCAGTAAAGCGACTGTTCCAATTTGGATTGCTAACTATGTGCTATCCGACTATGGTTCCGGCGCAGTGATGGCGGTTCCCGGACATGATCAGCGTGATTTTGATTTCGCGCGAAAATACAATCTACCGATTAAAACAGTCATTAAAGATAAAAATGACTCAGCCGATAGTCAAAAATTACCTTTGCTCTTAGATGGTATTTTAATTAACTCTGGCGACTTTGATGGTCTTGATTCAGCTGAAGCGCGTCGTGTGATGGCTGATTATCTAGTAAAAAATAATCATGGCAGTCCAACCATTCACTATCGTTTACACGATTGGGGCGTTTCACGACAACGTTATTGGGGCACGCCAATACCGTTTATATATTGTCAGCAATGTGGCATTGTACCTGTTCCTGAAGAACAATTACCAGTAGTATTGCCTGATAATGTCAACGTTAAAGACAAGCTTTTACCTTTATCTGACATTGACAGTTTTTATAAAGTAGACTGTCCCCGCTGTGGCAAGCTAGCGCGACGGGAAACAGATACGTTTGATACATTTATTGAATCGTCATGGTATTACGCTCGGTTTGCCAGTTATGACCAACATAAAAAAATACTTGATCAACGCGTGGATTATTGGTTACCGGTAGATCAATACATTGGTGGCGTTGAACACGCGGTACTGCATTTATTATACGCGCGGTTTTTTAATAAAGTCTTACGTGATTTAGGACTTATTCATACCGATGAACCCTTTAAACGTCTGCTTACCCAAGGGATGGTCTTGAAAGATGGTAGCAAAATGTCGAAATCAAAAGGTAATACCGTGAGTCCTATGGCTTTGATTGAGGAATATGGCGCTGATACATTGCGATTTTTTTCTATTTTTACCGCGCCACCCGAACAGTCTTTGGAATGGTCGGATAGTGGTGTTGAAGGCGCGTACCGTTTTTTAAACCGTGTGTGGAAATTTGCTTTTGATCATCAACAAATACTACCTTATGACCATAAACCAGACTGGTCCAAAACTTCAGCGCCAATTAAAAAATCCCGCTGTGTTATATACAGTTTATTAAAACAAGCTAGCGATGATCTTAAAAAATTACAATTAAATACAGTTGCCTCAGCGTGCATGAAATTACTTAATGAATTACAAACACTCGCCAATGGCGCACAAAAAGAAACTGAACAATTAGCTGACTATCATTATCTAATAAGTGATGGTTTACGTATTCTACTGATTATACTGCAACCTATTACACCACATATCAGTGATTATTTATGGCAAAATATTGGTTATCAACAGCATTATGGCAATCAAAGCTGGCCAAAAATAGATACCAAAGCACTGGAGCAAGATAATATCGCGCTTATTGTGCAAGTTAATGGTAAATTACGCAGTAAAATTACTGTGCCGGCCAATGCCGATAATGCCATCATTGAAAATGCCGCTAAGGCTGATGAAAAAGTTAAAAAATATTTACAGAACAAGCAAGTCGTTAAAATAATTATCGTGCCAAAACGATTGGTTAATATTGTTATACGGGATTAATCATGCGACAACGATTACAATTATTATTACTCTTTTTAATAATCAGCTTAGTAATGAATGGCTGTGGTTTTCATTTGCAAGGGAGCATGGCCAATAAACTGCCACCGCAAATGCACACGCTTTATATCGAAACAACGACACCCTATGATGCCTTCATCTTAAAACTGAAAAATACATTAAAAGCTGAAAAAATTAACGTTGTCAGTTCAGCCGATCAAGCGCCAATTACACTTGACATTACCGCGATAAATAAAACAAGCAGCACATTCGGTAATCAAAATAGCACTGAAACAGCAAACGCTTATACACTTTTTTATATCATAAATTATGTGCTCAAAGGCGCTGATGGCAGTGTAATTATGCCGCCGCAAACCATTCATACTAGTGAAGTCATATCATTGCCGGCGAATACGATGTTTGATAACAGTAATTTGCCGCAAACAAGCTATGAAAACATGGAAAATATCCTTATACAAAAATTACTGACACAGTTATCTTCTAAAAATACCATCGCGGCAGTAACACAATATCAACAAAGTAGTCAAACTGAAGGCACAAAAAGCGATGTTACTGATAACAGCAAGCAGACAAACGATGATAGTTCATCATCTCCGAGCAATTAATTCCATTAATGATAATCAGTACCGAACAATTATCAAAACAGCTTAAGCAAAAATTATCCCCAGTTTATTTATTGACTGGTGATGAACCACTTTTAAAACAGGAAGCGGCTCAATCGATTCGACAGGCGGCGCGACAACAAGCTTATAATGAACGAGAGTTATTCGTCTGGCAAGCCAATAGTTTTGATTGGACAGCAGTCTATGAAAGTGCTGAAAATTTATCATTATTTGATCATAAAAAAATTATTGAGCTTCGTCTGGATAAAATGCACAAAGAAGCAAAAAATTTTTTGCAAGATTATAAAAATAATACTGATACTTTATTATTGCTCAGCTGCTCTAAATTGGACGCCGCGACTAAAAAAAGTGCTTGGTTTTCACAATTTGAAAAATCAGCGGTTGTTGTCGAAATCTATCCGATGAAAGCAAGTCAGTTTAGTATTTGGTTAAAAAATCGTTTTAGACAAGCAAATCTTAAGGTAGACAATGACACGATACAATATATCATAGCCTCTACCGAAGGGAATTTACTCGCGGCAAAACAGGAAATTGAAAAACTCCAATTACTTTTTTCTTCAGGTGAATTAACTCTTCATGATGTCAGATCAGCGGTAAGTGATCAAGCGCGATTTGATGTTTTTCATCTCGCGGACAGTGTACTTGACGGCAAATTAAATCGCGCCTTACATATTTTAAATCATTTATATAATGAAGGTACTGAACCAACTTTAATCCTTTGGGCGCTAACTCGAGAAATACGTCTATTATTGTCTTTTATAGAAGAAGGTGACGCGCCAGTCTGGCATAGTCGAAAAACAATTTATAAAAAACGTTCACAAATTTTTACAACAAAAGAACTCTATCAGCTGTTGCAACAAGCGCATCGTTTAGATATGATTATCAAAGGTATTAATAAACAAGGTGATATTCAAGATGAATTTACAACACTTTGCAATTCACTATGTAAACAAGGTAAATCGTCATGACAAAAAAAATAATAGGTCTATTTGGCGGTACATTCGACCCGGTACATCTGGGACATATGTATATCGCTGAAAAATTGTTGGAAGAACTCCCCCTGGATGAAGTCCGTTTCATCCCTTGCCATCAATCCAATCTCCGTGATCCATCAATCGCATCCCCCCAACAACGCCTCGATATGCTACAACTGGCAATAGCCGGTAAACATAAATTCACAGTTGATGACTGGGAAATTAAACAAGAAAACATTTCTTATACGATTGATACAATCAAGCATCTAAAAGAAAAAATGCCAACAGCGAGTTTATGGCTCATCATAGGCGCCGATGTCTTTGTTAAATTCAAGCAATGGCATCGGTATCGTGATATTTTAAATTACGCGCATCTTATTATTGTCAATCGAAGTGGTTATTTAATCAGAGATTATGTGAGCACGCATGATATATTGATACAAAAACAAACACTTGATCCAGAACTACTGGAACAATCTGATCATGGCAGCATATTCTGTCAAGATGTTGAGCCGGTTGATATTTCAGCAACAGAAATTAGACGGGATATTACTAATAATGCCGTCGCGGAAAAATTACCGGCATCGGTCTACGATTATATTCAGTCAAATAAACTGTATGGTATCACATAAATCTAATATAACCCTGAAATTATTTACAAATAAACACGTTATTAATGAAAAAATCAAAATTACAGCAACTGGTAAATGATACCATTGAAGAAATGAAAGCGACTGACATTATCGAATTGGATGTCAGAAAACTTACATCAATTACTGATACCATGGTAATCTGCACAGGTCGCTCTACCCGTCATGTTAAATCAATAGCGGAAAAAATTGCTGAAGCCGCCAAAAAATCCGGTTATAAGCCATTAGGCATTGAAGGACAAGAAGACGCAGAATGGGTACTTGTTGACTTAGGTGATGTTGTTGTGCATGTGATGCTGCCTGAAACTCGGGAATTTTATCAATTAGAAGATTTGTGGCGCACTGACAGCAATCAAATTAATACTGAGCAACATGCGAATTAATATGATTGCCATGGGTAATAAAATGCCCAGTTGGGTAAGCGCCGCTTATCAAGACTATGCTAAACGGCTTACCGATGCCTGCGCCTTAAAACTGATTGAAATCGCTCTCAAGAAACGCGGTAAACAGCAGGATTTAAAACAATTGCGGCAACAGGAAGGCGCCGCAATGTTAACCGCCATCCCTAAAAATACCCATATTATCGCCTTGGACACTAAAGGACACTGTTGGGATACCATTACTTTATCACAACAATTAAAAACTTGGTTTTCTCTTGGACAAAATATCAGCCTGTTAATTGGTGGCCCCGAAGGTTTAGCGCCACAATGTTTAGAAAAGGCGCAGCAATGTTGGTCTTTGTCACCGTTGACTTTCCCTCATCCATTAGTGCGTGTTATTGTTGCTGAACAATTATATAGAGCTTACAGTTTGTTACGAGGTCATCCGTATCATAAATAATTAAAAATTGCTATTATGTGCGGAATTAACTAGGAAATTCAACATGCGAACAACTGTCATTTATCCAGGTAGTTTTGATCCAATTACTTATGGCCATATTGATTTAATTGAACGCGCGGCTAAATTATTTGACCGGGTAATTGTCACTATCGCGACTAACGCTAATAAACAATACACACTTACAACTCAAGAGCGTAAAACACTCATTGAATCAGTTATAACAACATTTGATAATGTCGACGTTGAAGTCTGTCATGGGTTAGTTACTGATTTTGCTGCCGCTAAAGGCGCAACGATGATATTACGTGGGATTCGTTCAAGTACCGATATGGATTTTGAATTTCAGCTAGCAGGCATGAATAAACAACTAAATAATACTATAGAAACATTATTTATGATGACTAACAAAAAATATAGTCATATTTCTTCCTCAATTATCAAAGAAATTGCCGTTCATGGTAAATTGCCCGATCAATTTGTGCCACCGATAGTCGCCAAGATGCTGGTTGAAAAATTAAACTGTGAATGAAAGGTCATATCAATAATCCACGACAAGAAAGACGTTTATTCATCAAACGCATTATTGTCGCTCTATTTATCATAGCAATATTATCCGCCGCGTTGCTCTTGCGACTCATTTATTTACAAACCGAGCAACACCGACACTATGCCACCCTCTCCGCTCAAAACGCCATAAGCTTTATTCCGATTCCACCACGGCGCGGTCTTATTTATGACCGCAATGGTAGACTTCTCGCTAAAAATATACCGGTTTATAATCTGGTTATTACACCGAATCAAATCCATAATATGGAAAATACCCTACAGGGTTTACAAAAAATTATCCCATTGAGTAACGATGAAATCAGCACTTTTAAAAAACAGCTTTATCAACATCATCGTTTTGACAAAGTGTTATTAAAAACAAATCTTACTGAACAACAGATTGCCGCTTTTGCCGTCAATCGATGGAAATTTTCCGGTGTGACTATTCAGGAAGAGCTTATCCGTCATTATCCTTACGGCAGTGCGTTTGCCCATGTTGTCGGTTATACCGGGAGAATCAATGATAATGATCTCAAGCATATTAATATTGATGATTACAAAGGCACACATTATATTGGTAAAACCGGTATTGAGAGATATTATGAAAAATTATTACACGGTAAAATCGGTTATAAACGGGTTGAAGTCAATGCCGCCGGCAAAACATTACGTACCTTAGGAACGATACCGGCAAAAGGCGGTGATAATATTTATCTCACTATTGACGCTAAGCTGCAATTAGCTGTTGAAAAAGCGCTGAAAGGCTATGCCGGCGCCGCGGTGGTGCTGCAAGTCAATACTGGTCAGGTTTTAGCGATGGCCAGCGCGCCAAGTTTTGATCCCAATCTATTTGTTCGCGGCATTAGCAGCAAAGATTATAACGCCTTATTAAATGATCCTATGCAGCCGCTTTATGATCGTGCTGTTCGTGGTCTATATGCCGCTGGTTCTACCATAAAACCCTTTATCGCTTTAGGCGCCTTAGATGACGGCGTGATTACGCCAAATTTTACCATTGATGATAAGGGAATTTTCAAAATTCCTCACAATAAACATATTTATCATGATTACGCTTGGAAGCAAGGTGGACGTGGTATTATTGACGTTACCAAAGCCATTATGGTTTCTTCGGATACTTTTTTTTATACGGTAGGTTATAAAATGGGTATTGATAAAATTGACGCTATTTTGTCACAATTTATCTTTGGCAAAAAAACCGGCATAGATCTACCTGATGAATTAAGTGGTGTATTACCCTCACCAGCATGGAAAATGAAATCGTATAATACCCCCTGGTATTTAGGTGATACGGTGATAAGCGCCATTGGACAAGGTTATACATTGGTTACGCCGATAGAGATGGCGTTAAATACCGCAATGATAGCGACACGCGGCAAACACTATAAACCTTATTTACTTGACGCGATTAGCGACGGTAGTCAAAAAACCTACACAAAAACGCAACAGCTTCCATCCGTACAATTAAAACATCAACAACCCTGGGATGTCGTACTTAACGCTATGCACAAAGTTATTTCACGATATGGTACCGGTTGGGGCTTTGGTGAACCTAAAAATTATACCGCCGCTGGTAAAACCGGTACAGCACAAGTCATTAGTATCAATTTTGGTGAAAACTATTCTAAAGTGCCTAAAAAACAACGTCCTGACTCATGGATAATCATTTTTGCGCCCTATAAAAATCCTGAGATCGCGGTAGCGGTTGTTGTGGAACACGCGCCAGGACATTCGGCAAAAATCGCGCGGCGAATTACTGATTATTACTTTGCCCATAAAAAAGAAATTCTTGGAGAAAATAATAAAACTGTGGCTACTGCAAAAATAAAATAAACATTATAAGGCTCAACGTATAAGATGGCTGAGCTTGTCGAAGCCAAAGCACGTGTTCGGAAAGCTTGCGATATCCTGGATTTGGATCATCAGTGCAACATTTATTCTTGACATTAACTGATGACAATTGAGGTGAATTTACTTACCATTAAGATATTGCAAAAGAGTGAGAAACAAATTTCTATTTTGCTGATTCATATTTGTCTTGGGAAAAAAAGGTAATTATCGTATGAAAAACAAATCACTAGTAATCTTGCTATGTTTATTAAGTTGTATTTTAAAAGTAAATGCAAACCATATTTCAAATACTACATTTGTTTGGCAACCATCGTCAGGACATACTCAAATACCAATATGGCCTTCTGGAAAAATGCCAGATGCTTTACCGCAGTCAAAACCAGAATACGCGAAAACAAATATCAAACCACTTATTGCTGGAAAACCTTGGACTGAAATATTCAATGTGTCTACACCAACAGTGACAATTTATTCTCCAGAAGTAAAAAATACAGGTACGGCGGTTGTCGTATTTCCAGGTGGTGGATTCAAAGGTTTGGCTATTGATTTGGAAGGAACTGAAGTATGCAATTGGTTAAACTCTCAAGGAATAACTTGTGTTTTACTTAAATATCGCGTGCCTAATTCAGGACCTGCGTGGAATGAAAGCTGCCATTGTCATATCAAACCCAAAGCACCAACCGCTTTGCAGGACGCGCAACGGACAATTGGTCTTGTTCGATTAAACGCGTCAAAGTGGCACATTAATCCTAATAGAATTGGTGTGATTGGATTTTCAGCAGGTGGATATATGGTTGCTGATATTAGTACACATTTTAAAAACCGCGCGTACAAACCTATTGATGCCGCGGACAAAGAAAGCTGTCGCCCTGATTTTGCAATTGCAGTATATCCTGGTCATATGCGTACAGATGGCAAAAAATTTACTCTAAATTCGAACATTCATTTCACAAAAGACACCCCACCAACGTTTTTATTACAGGCAGAGGATGACCCAGAAGATAACATCAACAACTCTCTTTTGTATTATATTGGACTTAAAAATGCCGGTGTTCCTGTAGAGATGCATTTATACGCTCATGGAGGACATGCGTTTGGTTTGCGTCCAAGCAAATTTCCAATAACGCGATGGCCAAATCTAGTAAAGATTTGGTTGCATTCAATTGGCATGCTATAGGATTAAAAATGTCACTTAATGCTAATTTGCAATACTTACTCAGACGCCGACCACTTGGCAAACAATACCGTAGTTTATGGCAAGTTCTGCATTTAGATTTAGCATTAATTATCAGCCTTTCTATATTGATTATACTTGGATTTTTTATATTATATAGCGCTGGCAATCAGCACAAAAGCATTATTATCAGTCAGGCGATTCATTTGAGCATGGCAATTATTGTGATGGTTATTCTGGCACAAATATCGCCAAATCAATTATTGCGTTGGACTCCCCTATTCTATTTATTAAGCCTGTTTTTATTGTTTATTGTATTATTGAGTGGTCACACCGCGAAAGGCGCGGAACGTTGGTTGAATGTAGCTGGATTTCGTTTTCAGCCCTCAGAACTGGCTAAAATCGCGGTACCGATGATGTTAGCCTGGTATTACAATTATCGCGTTTTACCGCCCACATTGAAAGATTTAGTCGTCAGTGTGGCTATTATTTTTATTCCCGCTTTACTTGTCGCTAAACAACCTGATTTAGGTACTGGCATTATTATTATATTATCAGGCGCCTGTATTCTTTTATTTGCCGGCATACTGTGGCGCATTATCATTGGTTTATTTGTCATGATATTAGCCATGCTACCTGTGCTATGGCATGTGATGAAACCTTATCAAAAACAACGGGTATTCACTTTTTTATCACCAGAACGGGATCCACTCGGTAGTGGGTATCATATTATTCAATCCAAAATTGCCATCGGTTCCGGTGGTTTATGGGGCAAAGGTTGGTTACATGGCACACAAGCGCATTTGCATTTTTTACCGGAACATACTACTGATTTTATTTTTTCAGTCAGCGCGGAAGAATTTGGTCTGCTTGGCAGCGTTATTTTGATCGCGTTATATTTACTTATTACCGGTCGTGGACTGTATATCGCAAGTCAAGCAACAAATAATTTTACCCGATTGTTAGCCGCCAGTATCAGCCTGATGTTTTTCTTGGCCGCTTTTATCAATATGGCCATGGTAAGCGGGATTTTACCGGTAGTCGGTGTGCCGTTGCCTTTAGTCAGTTATAGTGGCACATCATTGATGACATTATTAGCCGGTTTTGGCATACTGATGTCAATACATGGTCATAAACGATTATACAGGTGAGAAAAATGACTAAAAAGATAATATCACGCGTTTTTATAGCATTATCACTATTACTGCTAATAATGAGTAACACGGCTTACGCCATTTTTGTGCCCGCGACTCAGCGGCAAGATGTGCAAACATTTATCAATACTATGGTAAAAGAGCATCAGTTTAACCATCAAGAGCTGGAAAGTCTTTTTTCAAGAATTATGATTTATCCTTTGCCCAAACGTACTAAGAAAAATGAGCCTTTGGAAGCAAAGCCTTGGTATATGTATCGTGATCTTTATGTCACGCCTAAACGTATTGCTAACGGCGTTAAATTCTGGCAGCAAAATGCCGCGGCACTGAGTCGCGCGGAAAAACAATACGGTGTACCAGCCAGTATTATTGTCGCCATACTTGGCGCTGAAACAAATTATGGTAAGACCCCAGGTGATAAACCGGTGCTTAATACACTGGCTAATATCGCTTTTTCTGATAGTCATCGCGCTAAATATTTTCGCAGTGAATTGGCGCAATTCTTGCTACTTTGCCGTGAACAAGACTTTGATCCTTTAGAAGTAAAAGGCTCTTATGCCGGCGCCATCGGTCAACCACAATTTATGCCCAGCAGCTATCGGACTTACGCGGTAAAATTTGCCGGCAATAAAAACGCCGATCTGATTCATAATTCCGTTGACGCCATTGGCAGTATTGCTAATTTTTTAAAGCATCGCCATTGGCAAGCCAATCAAGCGGTTGCCGTTAGAGCCACAATTAAACACCAAGCGGGAGAATCCGCTAATTTACCAAAACCCACTTTCCGGCTGACTTACACTGGCGCTGAACTAAAAAAATATGATATTACTACCGCGCAACCGATAGACGACAATGCTAAAGCGCGTTTTATCGCGCTACAAGATAAAAATGGCATGGAATATTGGATAGGCTTAAATAATTTTTATGTGATTACTCGTTATAATGAAAGTACGGATTATGCCATGGCGGTTTATCAACTCAGTCAGGCGATTAGTAAACGCTACCATGCTATAGAAGCTAAATCGGTGTAAAATTAAAATGATGCTGTTTCAACCAGGCATCATGTAACCACATTTGTGTCTGTCGTCGCATCCGATCAAAATCCCAGGCAATATTGCGTTCAAAAGTGAGTACCTGTCCATAGTTATCCACAATTACCCAGGCCCACAGCGATTGTTCAGGGATATAAAGCTTAACTTCCATGCCATAAATTTCAACTACTTGATTATTTACCAGGATTGTTTCTTTATGATAATCAATCCAATTTACCGTCACTTTATCAAACACAAGACCAGGAGAAAAAACAATACGCTTACTGGCAGGTAATTTAACAAGCTGCACTGCTTGTATTGATGTGCTAAGTAAATCCGGCGCGTGAGTTTGTAAAAATTTTAGCGCGGTATCCAATGCCAGCTGATGACTGATACTATCAGAACCATCTAACTGTGATAACATACGTGTCAATCCTAAGAGCTGATTGGTATTGTGATCATAAACAATACTGATATGCTCGCCACCCAAGGTAATTGGTGTGTTATTTTTTCTTTGGAAACGCAACAATGTCACTTCTCGTGACGGTAATGGCGCGCCTTGATAATAAGGCACCGCCTGTTCAGAAACCAAACAAAATTCATCATTATCTTGACAATATCTTGCCAATAATTGTAACGCTTCAGCTTGACCAAATTGTTTTTGATGAGCTAATTGTCGCAAGCTTCCCGCTAATCCCCAGTGTTCATAGTCAAGTTTTCTTTCATAGTGTGCCGCGATTTCACCCACTGTCATTTTTCATCTCCAAATAATCTTAAAAACCACCATCGCGATTATTGTTCATAAAAAAATATACCCATTGGCTTTGAAGATTCAAACTTATACTATTTCGCGTCTTGAAGTACAATGGGTATATAATAATCAAAAAATAACAATTAAAAATTTATGACTACTTATTCGTGGCGTCATCCATTTTTTTGCCAAGCTTTTGAGCGGAGTCAGTATCTTGCATGTTATTTTTAAGAGTGTGAGTAGCATGATCAACTTGTTCGCCCGCTTTTTCCATGGAACCTTTACGCTCACATGCTGTAAAACTTACCGTTAAAAAAGCGACAAAACTCATGATGACTAATAATTTAAACTTTTTCATTAATAATTTCCTCATATCAGTTAATAAACAGATAAATTTCCTTTTTCCAAAGTGATATTATCCTGTCTCAGTATAAAAATTTTAAATTAAATTTCAAGTTTTAATTTACTGCCTTCGACCCTTCGGCAGGCTCAGGGACCGCCCTTAGGCAGGTTCAGGGCAAGCAGGGTCAGGGACCTCCTTCGCGAGAACGACGAATTTGTCAGATTTCAACAGTCCCATTATTTACACTTTTCAGCTATGGCAAGCACGGTTTTAAAACTTCTAGTTGTCGCCGAAACAGCTAATATTTTTTCTAAAAAATTATTACTAAATTTAGTGTCGCGATAACCGTCTGGGCAATATAAATAAACAACATCATTCAATAGACTAAATCTATCTTTATCGGATTGAATTTCTTCAAGTTTTTTTACCGCGCCTTTAGCTATTTTTTCAAAAAG
>JBCCYM010000051.1:0-13407 GCA_039190005.1 Pseudomonadota bacterium | reverse complement strand
ATAAGCCATTGAAAAATGGTGGCCTGAGGTGGAATCGAACCACCGACACAAGGATTTTCAGTCCTTTGCTCTACCGACTGAGCTATCAGGCCACGGGGAAATGTGCTTATTCTAATCGTTTCATTGGCTAAAGGCAATGAAATTGTGTTGAAAAAGTATTTCTGAATTTGCAGAAAGAAGATTCCTAAGCTTGTCGAAGGACGGTTCCTGAGCTTGTCGAAGGATTAGGGCAATTAATTATGAGCTTAGCGTTTTGCATTGCGTCAAACTTTGCTACAATTTGCGCGTTGTGAATGCACAGATTACTGAAAATTTGAATCCCGAACAATATCAAGCTGTTACCGCTGAGCCGGGTAATTTATTGGTATTGGCCGGCGCCGGCAGTGGCAAAACACGGGTGTTGGTGCATCGTATTGCCTGGTTGCTTGATCAGGGTTATGCCACGCCATTAAGTATTCTGGCCGTCACATTTACGAATAAAGCGGCCAGTGAAATGCGCGGGCGTATTGAGCAATTGGTTGGGGTTGGTAATCATGGTATGTGGGTGGGGACGTTTCATGGATTGGCGCACCGTTTTTTACGTATGCATTGGCGTGATGCCGGTTTGCCGGAGATGTTTCAGATTCTCGACTCCGAAGATCAGCTGCGTTTGATAAGGCGGATTATGAAGGAACAGGCGGTTGATGAAGATCATTGGTCGCCACGACAAGTGCAAGGCTTTATTAATAGTCGCAAAGATGAGGGCTTGCGTGCCACGCAAATGCCGGAAAACAGTAATCCGTTTATCCGCACAATGCAACGGGTTTATTTGGCCTATGAACAAGCCTGTCAGCGAGGTGGTTTAGTTGATTTTGCTGAATTGTTATTGCGTAATTTAGAGTTGTGGCAGCATCATCCGGAAATATTGTCGCATTATCAACAGCGGTTTCGCCATATTTTGGTTGATGAGTTTCAGGATACCAATGGTATTCAATACACTTGGTTGTCAACATTGAGTCGACAAGGTGCGGCTCATATTATGATTGTCGGTGATGACGATCAATCCATTTATTCTTGGCGCGGCGCGAAAGTTGAAAATATTCGTCGTTTTCAGCGTGAGTTTTCTGATGTGAAAACCATCGCTCTGGAGCAGAATTATCGTTCCACCGCGACTATTCTCAAAACGGCGAATACTTTGATCCATCATAATGATGATCGTCTGGGGAAAAACCTGTGGACCGAGGGTGAGCAGGGTGAACCGATTTCTGTTTACGCGGCATTTAATGAAATTGATGAAGCCCGTTTTATTGTTGACCGCATTCAATATTGGCAACAACAGGGGAATCCTTACCAGCAGATTGCTATCCTGTATCGCTCTAACGCGCAATCTCGTGTCATTGAAGAAACACTGATTAATGCCGATATTCCTTATAAGATACATGGTGGTATGCGATTTTTTGAACGGGCTGAAATTAAAGACGCGCTTGCTTATATGCGTTTATTAGCCAATCCAAATGATGACGCCGCCTTTGAACGGGTGGTGAATTTTCCAACGCGTGGCATTGGTGAACGCACGCTGCAATTTTTACGTCAGCTTGCTAGCGAACAACAACTGTCACTGTGGACCGCCGGGCAGACAATTGTTGAACAACAGAGTTTATCGGCGCGTGCTTCTCAGGCATTGAATCATTTTTTCGCCTTGATCACACAGATGCAAACCGATACCGATAAGTTATCATTGGATGAGTTATGTGATCATGTCCTGCAACACAGTGGCCTGTTAGAACATTATAGGCAGGTTAAAGGCGAAAAAGGTTTAGCCAAGGTTGAAAACCTGGAAGAATTAGTGACGGCTTGCCGGCAGTTTGAAGAAAGTGATCGCGATGATGATGCGATTACACCATTAACGGCATTCTTATCTCATGCGGCACTTGAAGCGGGTGAAGCGCAGGCGGATAATGGCAATGATTGTGTGCAGTTAATGACATTACACTCCGCTAAAGGTTTGGAATTCGCGCTGGTATTTCTCAGCGGTGTTGAAGAAGGTTTATTTCCGCATCAGATGTCTATTAATGAGCCCGGACGCTTAGAAGAAGAGCGGCGTTTATGTTATGTTGGTATTACGCGCGCGATGCAGCAGCTTTATATTTCCTATGCTGAGCAACGACGTTTACATGGTCGTGACGCTTATCACGCGCCGTCACGTTTTATTGCCGAACTGCCGTCTGAATGTTTGCAGGAAGTTCGAATGCGATCAACCATTGTACGTCCCAGCAGTTATCATCGCCAACATACTGCCTATCAACCCAAGAAGCGTATCAGCTTTGAAACAGATGCCAGCCATCAAAGTGGTTTGAAAATGGGGTCACAGGTGTATCATCAACGCTTTGGTGAAGGCACAATTACTGATTTTGACGGTCAAGGCGAACAGGCGCGTGTGCAAGTGCGTTTTAATCGCATCGGTAGTAAATGGTTGGTAATCAGTTACGCCAAATTACAAGCTATTTGATTTGATTATATGGATGCCGCTCTAGAAAACACATTGGTTTGACTGGGCACACTGAAACGCTGTTGGTCTTCAAGACGCATCGCTGTGAGTTCTCTACCCCAACAACAACCAGTGTCGATAGCGAAAATATTAGGCTCGTCAACCATCCCTTCCAATGCCGCCCAATGCCCGAAAATAATTTTTTGTCCTTTGCTTTGACGTTGCGGATGGTTAAACCAGGCGAATGAATCTGGTGGTCGTTTATCCAGTGTGTCTTTGTAATGAAGGTTTAAATGCCCATTTTTGTCGCAGACACGTATGCGAGTCAGACAATTGATAATAAAGCGATAGCGCTCATAGCTTTTTAAGGCCTCATCCCAACAGTCTGGTTGGTCATCATATAATTGTCGTAATAATGCTGTGCAATTGTCGCCACGTAACACCGATTCAACTTCTTCAGCGCAACGACGCGCGGTATCGGTGTCCCATTGTGGTGGAAATCCGGCATGGATCATCATATAGCCTAAGGCCTTATGTTCAAGCAGTAAAGGCTGACAACGCAACCAATCCAGCAACACTTCTCGATCCGGTGCTTCTAAAATAGGGATTAAATCATGTTCAGGAAGATGTTGGCCATAACCATAAGCTAATCCCAGTAAGTGAATATCATGATTGCCTAATACGGTTTGGGCGCTATCGCCTAAACTTTTTACAAAGCGTAATACTTCTAGGGAATAGTTACCGCGGTTGACTAAATCACCGGTCAACCATAACCGGTCTTTATTGCGATCGAATTGAATTTTTTCCAACAAGGCTTGCAGTTCTTCGTGGCAGCCTTGAATATCACCGATGGCATAAGTACTCATTCTTTTTCTTTCTCCATAGTGTTGCTGATACGCACATAATTATCGACAGTTAAATCAGCTGGTCTTAAGTTTGGATCAATGTCTAACGCGGATAAGCGTTCAGCCGCTATCATATTTTTTAAACTATTGCGTATGGTTTTGCGTCGTTGTTGAAACGCGGTAGCCACGACTTTTTTTAAATTAACAAGATTGTTGGCGACGAGTGTTGGTTTTTTGGGTACAAGGCGCAGTACGGCGGATTCAACTTTTGGTGATGGTAAAAACGCGTCAGCGCTGACGGAAAACAATGGTTCAACATCGCAATAATATTGTGCCATCACACTTAAACGACCATAATCAGCTGTGGCAACCGGCGCGGCTAAACGATCCACAACTTCTTTCTGAAACATAAAATACATATCTTTAATATAGTCGATATAAGTGAATAAGTGAAATAATAAAGGCGTTGAAATGTTATAAGGCAGATTGCCGACGACACGAATTTTTTTTTCTTGAGCGAAAACAGAAAAATCACACTCTAGCGCGTCCATTTCATGAATATGTAATTCACCAAGTTTCGCGCATCTTGCTCGAAGTTTGGGAATGAGATCACGATCAATTTCAATGACATCCATTTTTTTACTTATTGGCAGCAACGCGGTGGTTAGCGCGCCTAAGCCCGGACCAATTTCTACTAATCGATCGTCAGGATACGCTTGAATACGCAAACAGAGTTGGTCAATTACATGCGCGTCATGTAAAAAGTGTTGACCAAATCGTTTTCGCGCGCGAACCATATCAACGCGTTGATGAGTGATGGATCAAAGCCAGAACGTATCCGCGTCATAGGGTGAACCTGCTTGTGTCCAAGTCCACGATTGCGGATTAATAAGACGATAATCCAGGTTTAATTGTTCAATCGCTTTCATATCTTCAGCTGTCAGTTTAAGGTCCTGTGCCATTAGATTTTGTTTAATTCGAGTTGGGGTAACTGATTTCGGTATGCAAGACAAACCGCGGTGTAATTGCCAAGCAATTAATATCTGCGCGCTTGTGGCTTGGTGGTGTTCAGCGATACTAACAATTACTTCATTTTTCAAAGGAATTTCTAGTGGTTGATCAGCATTTTCAAATCGCTCAGGCATATTACCGCGCCCTAAAGGTGAATAGGCTGTGACATTAATAGCCTGTTGTTGACAGAATTCAACTAATTTGGGTTGTGATAAATAAGGATGGTTTTCAACTTGATTAACCGCCGGTTGTATGCTGGCTTGTTCAGTAATCGATTTTAATTTAGTCTCGGTAAAGTTTGAAACGCCAATATTACGCGCTAAACCTTTATCGACTAATTGCTCCATTGCCTGCCAGGTGTCAATTAAAGGGATGTCTTGTAATGAAACAAAATCAGAAATGGCTTTAGACTCACCTAAGCCAACTGATTCTTGAAATGCGACCGGCCAGTGCATGAGATACAGATCGAGGTAATCAAGTTGTAGATCCTGGAGTGTTTTTTTCACTGCCTTTTCAACATGATCAGGATGGTGATAACTGTTCCAAAGTTTAGAGGTTATCCACACATCTTCTCTTGAGATCTTCGCGTTTTTTAATGCGGTTGATAAACAGTTCCCGATATCGGCTTCGTTTTGATAAATCATGGCGCAATCAATATGGCGATAGCCACATTGTAGCGCTGCTTCGATGGCTGTTTTAATGTCATTGCTTGGAGATTGCCAGGTACCCAGCCCGATGGCCGGCATTGTATCGCCACTGTTTAATGGATATGTTTTCATGTTCAGTTTCTCCAATGGTTTTTGTTTGTCGTGATATTTCCGATGATAACGCAATTTTCACTAAAAAGCAGCAGCAGTAGTAATTTTATATCTATTTTCTAATGCGCTTGGAATTGTTATTATTTACAGAAAGCATAGTCATTTAGGTAGTCACATGAAAACAACTGACAATTACAAAGCCATCCTGACATTTTGGTTTGAGCGACATGCTTTGAAGGATTGGTTTGCTAAAAACGACGCGTTTGATCAGAAAGTGAGTGAATTATTTTCCGATATACACCGCCAAGCCTGTTTGGGTGAGTTATGGCAGTGGCGACAATCATCGGAAGGCTGCTTGGCGGAAATCATTGTGTTGGATCAATTTTCGCGCAATCTATTTCGTGGCAAGCCACAATCATTTGCTTATGATGGTATGGCGTTAACACTGGCACAACAGGCAGTCACCATGCGATATCATCTGGCGCTTGATGGCGCCAAGCGGGCATTTTTATTCATGCCTTATATGCACAGTGAATCATTGGTAATCCATCATCAAGCCGTTGAATTATTCAAAGCACCCGGTTTAGAAAGTTATCTTGATTATGAGTATAAGCATTTAGCGATTATCGAAAAATTCGGACGTTACCCGCATCGCAATGCTGTTTTAGGTCGTCAGTCAACGGCTGAAGAAATTGATTTTTTAAAACAAAGTGGATCTGGTTTTTAGGTTAATATCTGCATTAAAAAGACTCTTTTGAATCAACAACACCATCATCACAGGGTTGTTTGCCACAATAAGCAATAATCCCACCATCGTGCTGCCTTTCATTAGGTGCCGGCACAACACGATAAATTGTCACATTCATCCTTTCTTGACTCGGTATTGTATAGGAGGCAGAGTGTGATATTTCTTGACTACATATCTTTAATGTGGTTAAATATTAATATACAAAAATGATAATAAATCAAGAATGAGAGAAATTACCATGAATAAAAAAAGACTTTTTATTGCCTGTTTGGTCCTATCTTCTTTTGGCTTAGTTCATGGAGAAGCCAATGCCGGTTATTTGGCCTGTTTAACCACCAATTTCAAAAGTTCTGGAGGAAATCTTTATACTGCTGTGAGCTGTTCAAAAGTTTCATCCAGTTCGGCAGATGACGCTAAAAATTTGGTTATAAATGGATGCAAGGCAGTTATAAAAAAAATGAATGGTACTGATAAGGTGGCAGAAAACGCATGTACTGGAAAGAATACTGAAATTATTAATACCGCTGCAGAAACTGCTGTTGCTGGAAGCATTGGCGCAGAAAGATGTAACAGTAAATATCATTATGCTGAAGACTTAGAAATAGGAAAGGCAAGTGCGGCACATTCAAAAGGTGATGCAACTACAGCAGTGATGACCGAACTATACGGAGAATGTGACCAAAACAGGTTGAATATGGTCAGTATAGGTGTTGATAAAGAAAGGATGATTGATTCGTCTGAGTTGCTAGCAACAAAAAAAACTGGATTGGTAAATATGCAAACTGTAGAAACTTCGGATTACCTTGCTAAAGGTGTAAGAGTTAACTACATGTAAACATACACAAATTATAGCATTCACCTATATGGGTTAGCTTCTGTATAATTTAGTTTTTTTAATTAAATTGATGGAGAAGAAATGCCAGCAGGAGTCCTCTTGTTAATTTCAATAGTTTCAAGTTCAACAAGCAAATTCGCATTTTGACGGACATTGGGTTATGTTTAGTGCATTTTTCTTGTCACTTATACACACTTTAAAAACTCCATTATACCAAGTGGCTTATAGTTTCATTATGGCATTTTATCATGTGGCTACTTGATTTGCTGACCATAACATGCGATGCTTATGGCTGTCCAAAGCAATATAATCAAAGCGAAATATGATGCCAAATCCAGATTTAAAAACAGCGCCATACTCACAAGAAGCAGAGCAGTCCGTCTTGGGTGGTATCATGATTGAAGACAGTGCTTGGGATAAAGTGGCGGACTGTTTAAGGTCTGAGGATTTTTATCATCCGGGACATCGCATGATTTTTCAAGCGCTTAGCGATTTGGCTGAAAAAAATAAGCCGCTTGATGTGCTGACCGTTGCTGAACGCTTAAAAGATTGCCAGCAATTAGATCGAGTAGGTGGCGATACGTATCTATTTGAATTAGCCAATAATACACCGAGTATTGCCAATATTGCCACTTACGCTGAACTGGTGCATGAGCGTTCGGTGCTGAGACAGCTTATTCGCGCCGCCAATGATATTGCCGATAACGCTTTACAGCTGAAAGGTCGTGACGCGCATGAAGTGCTAGACGAAGCGGAGCGTAAAGTCTTTGCTATCGCTGAGCAAAGCTCATTGTCAACTGGACCGCAGCGGATTGGTTCTGTATTGGCAAAAGCAGTTGAACGCATTGATACCTTATTTCACAGTAACAGCGCGATTACCGGTATGGCTACCGGTTATATTGATTTAGATAATATGACCGCTGGCCTACAGTCGGCTGATTTGATTATTGTCGCTGGACGACCCTCGATGGGTAAAACCGCTTTTTCCTTAAACCTGGCTGAACATACCGTCATTAAAGAAAAAAAACCGGTATTGGTGTTCAGTATGGAAATGCCGGCAGAACAATTAGCCATACGGATGATTTCATCGTTGGGGCGCATTGATCAACACCATTTACGTACGGGTAAATTAACAGATCATGATTGGCCGCGTATTACCTCAACCGTCGCCCTGTTATCAGAAGCGCCGCTGCTCATTGACGATACGCCGGCACTGAATCCCACGGAGTTGCGCGCCCGTGCCCGTCGTGCCGCGCGTGAATACGGCCAGCTTGGTTTGATTATTGTCGATTATTTACAGCTCATGCAAATCGCCGATACTTCTGAAAACCGGGCAACGGAAATCGCTCAGATTTCGCGTTCATTAAAATCATTGGCGAAAGAACTCAATGTCCCATTAATTGCCTTATCACAGCTGAATCGTAGTTTAGAACAACGAGCTGACAAGCGACCGGTGATGTCTGATTTGCGAGAATCCGGCAGTTTGGAACAAGATGCTGATTTGATTATGTTTATTTATCGTGACGAAGTGTATAATGATAACAGCCCCGATAAAGGCAAAGCGGAAATCATTATCGGCAAGCAACGTAATGGACCCATTGGTAAAATCAGTCTAACCTTTCTGGGTAAATACACGCGTTTTGAAAATTCCGCTGAAAATAAAAGTTATGTCCCTGCCGGGGGTAATGCGCAGTGAAACTGCCGCGCAGTGTTGATATTGATCTTAATGCCTTACAGCATAATTTCGCTCAGATTAAACAGTGTGCTAAAGCTAATCCGATTATTGCTGTCATTAAATCAAATGCGTATGGCCACGGTCTGATTCGCTGCGCTAAAACACTCACTGAAGCAGATGCTTTTGGTATCTCGGGCATAGAAGAGGCCGTTGCTTTACGTCGAGCTGGTATCAAGCAAACTATTATTTTTATGAATGGTGTTATTTTCCGTGAAAATTTAACGCTGCTCGATGAGTTAGATTGTGAATTAGTTATTTATAATCGACAACAACTGGAATGGCTATGTCATACCCCGACAAAAAAGCCTTTAACGATATGGTTAAAACTCAACACCGGTCTCAACCGCTTTGGTTTTGATCCCAGTGAATTTGAACAAGTTTATGAACAATTGTTGCGTTGCTCTCATATTAAACAGCCGATTAATTTAATGACACATATTGCTTGGAAAGATAGTCATTATCATCAAAGCATTCAAAAGCAGTTTGGTCAATTCGATTACTGTGTCAAAGGGTTGCCTGGTAAAAAAAGTATGGCAAAGTCAGGTATGATTTTCAGTAATCAACTCTGTGCGGATGATTGGTTGCGTCCTGGTATTGTCTTGTATGGTGTTTCACCTTATGCTAAGCAGTATGGCAGTGATTTTAATTTAAAACCGGTCATGCATGTGTGCTCACGTATTATTGCCGTGCGTTGGCAAAAAAAAGGCGATAGACTCGGTTACAATGGCGCTTGGATTTGTGATGAAGCTATGCCAGTCGGCATTGTTGCCATCGGTTATGGGCATGGCTATCCGTTGGTCCCCGCGTCAATGCCTTTACCGGTGTTGATTGGTAATACGATTTGTACCACAGTCGGTATTGCTATGGATGTCATCTGGATTGACTTGCGTCCACAACCTGCCGCTAAGGTTGGCGACAGTGTTACCCTATGGGGGCCTGGCCTGCCTGTTGAACAAGTCGCTAGTCATGTGAAAACCTCGCCTTATGAATTGTTAACGCGTATTAAAGGATCGACAGTAATTCCTATATAATCCTAAAAACCGCAGTGATGCCTGAGCCCGTCGAAGGCTGATCCCTGAGCTTGCTTGCCCTGAGCCTGTCGAAGGATTGCGCTATCGCTTGTCAATCAACTGTGGTTTTTAAGATTAATGCGCGGACTGGCAGCTATGGCATAGTCCAAAAACTTCTAACACCTGTTGTTGCGGCTTGAAATCCTGGTCGTGAGCGCTTTTATAGATCAGGCCACTGATGCGTTTATCATGCAGTTCTGTGGCGTTATGACAATGGTTGCAAATTAGAAATTGACTGACATGTTGACGATCGGCGAAGCAGCAGCCAATAAAGGCGTTTAGTGAGGCAATGCGATGGATAAATCCCTGTTGCAATAAAAAATCAAGCGCGCGATACACAGTAGGTGGCGCCGGCATGTCATCGGTTGTTTTTAATGCTTTCAGCAGTTGATAAGCGCCTACTGGTTTATGGTTGGTCCATATCAATTCTAAAACACGACGGCGTAATTTGGTAAAACGTAATTGCCGTTGTTGGCAGAGTTGTTCAGCGGTTTCCAGCGCGTCTGTGATGCAGTGTTGATGGTTGTGCGTCATAATATAGTTATTTTATATTAAATTAAGTCCAAATAGCAACAATTGCCATAATTACAAAACCAGCAATGACAAAATAAAAGCGTTTCAAATCACAGCATTTGTCAACCATAACCGATTGTTTCAGGCCGTGCAAAGTCCCCAGATATAAAAATGTGCCGGCGGCTAAGGCTTTAAAAATCGGCGCGAGCATTGGATAATGAGTAAAATGATGCATGACAATATTGCCGAATAATATGCCTAAGGGTGTGGTAATAGTGAAAAGTGAAAACAGGATCACACTAAGACCGATATTTAAGGCGCTTTTATTTAACTGAACTGCCAGCGCGAAACTGGCCGCCCATTTATGTGCCATGATAGCTAATAATATCACAATAACAACGGATAAGGTGCTACTCAAGCCTAAGGCGGCACCGGCGAGGAAAGAGTGTATGGATAGCATGATGACCGCTAATACCGCGAAAGCGATACTGGTTTCTGAACGATGTTCATAGATTTCACGACCAACATGTTCCATAAAAAGTAGCAGTAAAAATGTGGCGCCGGCAAGCAGGAAAGGCATTGGATAATCAAAACCGTGGCTGTCAAAAGATTGTGACGCGTCACCGAGCATGTGCATTAAACCCGCGCCTAAGAAAACACCGGCGGCAAGCGATTCACCAATGGGAAAGTCTTGTTTCGAGCGTGTGCGGATACGTTTGATAAACGGGTAGAGTCCAGCGACAAAAGCGGTGATTAGTATTAATAAACAACTGATCATTTTAACATGGAATAAGTAGGTCATATTGTTCTCCAATTCATTATTCGTTATACTATAACATAACAAATAATCAAATCAATAAAAATGCTAATTATTTTTATCAGGTTTTTGTTAATTAGCGCTATAATTTTCGATTCCAAGATTGAGAGAACTATACAGTGAAAGAAAAGTTTGCGTGTTTATTGAAGAAATTACTACCAGACGCTTGGATAAATGATCAGCAGTGTCATCAGCTCGCGGATTATTTAGTCATGCTGACAAAGTGGAATCGTCATTATAATCTTACCGCTATTCGCGAGCCGGACAGAATGGTTACGCACCATATTCTTGATAGCTTGGCAATTGCTGAGGAATTATCCGGCCACGCTGTGCTTGATCTTGGCACCGGCGCGGGGTTGCCGGGGATACCTTTAGCGATTGTTAAACCGCAAATGACATTTACCTTATTGGACAGTCAACGTAAAAAACTCTTTTTTTGTCAGCATGTGGTTGCGCGGCTGGCCTTGGATAATGTAAAAATTATACACAAACGTGTGCAGGACTGGCAGCCAGTCTCAGGCTTTGATATGATAATAACTCGTGCGTTTGCTACAATTGATAAAACAATTGCTGTTGCCGAGCATTTGCTCAATGAACAGGGTGTGTTTTTATTGATGAAAGGCAAAGCGCCGACAGCAGAACTTAAACAGTTGCCGTCTGGCTACGCGTATACGATGAAATCATTATGCTTGCCCGGCTTAGATGAACAGCGACATATCTTGCGTATTTATCGTCAGGTGTTGTCTAACGAGGAAAAATAATCACTGTGACTAAAATTATTGCGCTTGCCAATCAAAAAGGTGGTGTGGGTAAAACCACCAGCTGCGTTAATTTGGCGGCATCCTTGTGTCTGGCGCCACATAAGCAGAAAGTCTTGTTAGTCGATCTGGATCCTCAGGGCAACGCTACCATGGGCAGTGGTATAGACAAACATCAGCTTGAACATTCCGCGTATCATGTTGTGCTGGATGAAGCTGACGCTAGCACCTGTATAAAACGCACACAAGCGCATGATGTGTTGCCGGCAAACAGCGATCTCGCGGTGGCTGAGATGAAATTGGTGCAGCTAGACCATCGTGAACAGCGTCTGGCGAAAGCGCTGGCGACCATACGCGATAATTATGACTTTATTCTTATTGATTGCCCGCCATCACTGAATATGTTGACCATTAATGCCTTAACCGCGGCTGATTCGGTCTTGATACCGGTACAATGTGAATATTACGCTTTAGAAGGGTTAAGTGGATTATTGTCAACCATTGAGCAAGTGCGACAGTCAATGAATCCATCATTACACATTGAAGGTGTGTTGCGTACCATGTATGACCCGCGCAATCGCTTAACCCAGGATGTGTCCAAACAATTGATCCATCATTTTGCTGAACGTCTTTATAACACGGTGATTCCGCGAAATATCAGACTGGCTGAAGCGCCGAGTCATGGTGAACCAGTGTATTACTATGACAAACATTCTCAAGGTACAGCCGCGTATCTTGTCCTAGCCGGTGAGGTGATGCGGCGTGTGGCTAATCCGGTAATGAAGGTATCTTAACATGGCAAAAAGAGGTTTAGGTAAACGCTTGGATGAATTATTGGCGAGTAGTCAGAAAGCCGTCAGTTTGAATAATTTTACTATTCATGCCGATAAAACTGAGCAGCGTAATACTGATGATCAGGTAACACAGCGTAATGATCAAACAACTGTTGGCAAGGTGTTGCGATATGTTGCCCTTGATACAATCAAAGCCAGTGCTTATCAGCCGCGCCAGGTTTTTGATGAAGAGGCTTTACAACAACTCGCCGATTCAATAAAAGCGCAGGGTTTAATTCAGCCGGTGGTGTTACGCCCTCGAGGGGAAGGTGTTTACGAACTCATTGCCGGTGAGCGACGCTGGCGCGCGTCAAAACTTGCCGGTTTAGCTGAAATTCCCGCGGTGGTGCAGGAGATTTCCGATCAGGCGGCCTTGGCGATGGGTTTGATTGAAAATATCCAACGTGAAGATCTAAATCCTATTGAAGAAGCGCAAGCATTGCGTCGTTTGATTGATGAATTTTCTTTAAGCCAGTTACAGATTGCCGAAGCGATCGGTCGTTCGCGCTCAGCCGTTGCCAATATGTTGCGTTTGCTTAATTTGAATTATGATGTGCGTGTTTTAGTTGAACGTGGCGCTATTGACAGTGGTCACGCTAAGGTGTTATTGGCGCTGAATGATCGCGCTCAAAGTGAGGCAGCATGTATTGTCGCGGAAAAAGCGTTGTCCGTGCGTGAGACGGAGCAATTGGTTAAACGTTATCTGAAACCGCGTGGCACGACATCAGTGACAACGGTTGATCCTAATATTCGTTATCTGCAACAGAATCTATCAGAAAAATTTGGCACCAAAGTCGTGATACAACAAAGCGCTAAAGGCAAAGGTAAATTGATTATTCATTACCATAACCATGACGCGCTTGATGGTATTTTGGCGAAGTTTAAATGATTTTCTACAAGTTTTGGCTTGCAACATTACTCTAAATCTTAATGGTATTCTTGTTTATGAGAAAGTAACTATTCATCGCTAATGGGTGTCATTTTAGTTAAATGCGCGTAAAATTATAGATTCTTTAT
>JBCCYM010000050.1:0-13410 GCA_039190005.1 Pseudomonadota bacterium | reverse complement strand
GCAAAGGCAGAAGGGCGCTTAACTGTGAGACCGACAGGTCGAACAGATGCGAAAGCAGGCCTTAGTGACCCGGTGGTTCCGTATGGAAGGGCCATCGCTCATCGGACAAAAGGTACTCTGGGGATAACAGGCTGATACTGCCCAAGAGTTCATATCGACGGCAGTGTTTGGCACCTCGATGTCGGCTCATCACATCCTGGAGCTGTAGCCGGTTCCAAGGGTATGGCTGTTCGCCATTTAAAGTGGTACGCGAGCTGGGTTCAGAACGTCGTGAGACAGTTCGGTCCCTATCTGCTGTGGGCGTTAGAAATTTGAGAGGAGCTACTCCTAGTACGAGAGGACCGGAGTGGACGTACCTCTGGTGTTCCGGTTGTTTCGCCAGAAGCACTGCCGGGTAGCTACGTACGGACGGGATAACCGCTGAAAGCATCTAAGCGGGAAGCCCACCTCGAGATTAGATTTCTCAGACCGCAAGGTCTCTAAAGGCACGTTGAAGACGACGACGTTGATAGGCAGGGTGTGGAAGCATAGTAATATGTGAAGCTAACCTGTACTAATTGGCCGTGTGGCTTGATCATATATCACCAAATTGATCTTGGTAACACCCACATATATAAAAAACTGTTGAATCCTGACAAATTCGTCGTTCCCACGTAGGTGGGAATCCAGTTAGTTCAAGCAGTATAATTGCTTGAACGATTGAAAAAATCAGATTTCAACAATTCAGTAAAACGCCTAGTAATAGATTACCGATTTTTTCCTGGGAACATTAGCAAACGGGTACCACCTGATTCCATCCCGAACTCAGAAGTGAAACTGTTTAGCGCCGATGATAGTACGAGGTCTCCTCGTGTGAAAGTAGGTCATTCCCAGGGTTTTTATTCCTAAAAGTCCTTGCTGGTTCAGCAAGGACTTTTTTTTAACTTGTTTTTATAATTTTTTTAGGTTGATTAACGCTTACTTGTTACTTACGTTCGACTTCTGAATAACACCATAGTAAAGTAAAATAGCCAAGATAGCGCATATCACACAAACAATACTAAAATGGAGTTGGTTATTTTCCGGTAGGTAAGCCACAATACTTGTCCCGATAGCAGCAGTAAAAAATAATATCGTTCCCCAAACAGCGCCTGCCACGCCAATTAACTGAGTGAATGGCGCCATGGCTCTGGAAATACACTGAGGGAAAACAATGCCAGTGAAAAAAAATAGTATAAACATTGGCACAGCAACAACCCAAAGATTAAATATGCCCAACCAACCAGTAATCAACATAAAAAGGCCACATAGGAAAAATGACCACAACCCCAAAGTAAACCCTATTTTTAAAATCCTTTGATAATTAACAATACGCGTATTGAGATAAGAACTGATGACACATCCCGCGGCAATAAACACTAGCGTCCAGCCGTATTGAACTGGACTAAAATGTAACGCTACCTGGAATAGAAAAGGTGCCGCGACAAGAAATCCAATAATGGAAATACAAAGAATAGCCCAACAAAATGTATTGACCATAAACTGAGGCGTAGAGAGCACTTGCTTATAAGACAGAGCGGAATTTTTCAGGTTTAGTGGGCTGTGGTTCTCCGCGCTTAATGTTTCCGGCAAATAAAAAAGCACGACCAGTAAAAACAGCGCCGACAATAATGCTAATAAGGCAAAATTAAATCGCCAGCCAAGATAGGTTTGAATATATGACCCTAATAAAGGCGCTAACACAGGGATGGTCACCCAAGTCATGGAGGAATAAGACATCATCTTTAAAAAATCCGGACCTTCGTAAATATCACGTAAAGTCGCTTTCCAAATAAGACTAAAAGCGGATCCGCCACAACCCTGAATAAAACGGGCGACCAGCAGTACCCATAACGAAGTTGTCAAACTACAGAGCAAGGCGCCAATTAGAATAACAGCAGTTCCAATTAATAAAATAGGTTTGCGACCTAAGTGATCGGAAAAACTACCGCAAACAGGGTGACCTAAGCCGTACCCGATAAGATAGAGTGATAAACTCATTTGCACGGTTGCCGCGCTTGTTTGGAAATAATGACGCATAGCTGGTAGTGAGGGGAGATATAAATCCACGGACATTTGACCAATTAATAATCCGATGATAACAATAATAGCTGTTGTTGTCTTTTGTTTATCAGACAATGTCATCATTCCTTGCGGTCTCCTGTAAATTATAAGCTAATTGGACTATAGCATAACTAATAGAAATTAGTAGTATTATAATAATTCCCTATCAGCAGGAAATTTAGGTATACTGCGGTTTTCATGATTAAAAAATATTGATTAATAATGCGTTTATTTATCTACCAATGCTGTCCCTACTGTTCTCGCTGTCGCCTGATGGCGGCACATAAGCGCATCACACTTGATTTATCTGTTCTCGCGTTTGATGATATACAAGCACATGTCGATTTGATCGGCAAGAAAATTCTGCCGATACTTGAATATAAAGAAGGTTGTTTTATGACAGAGACAGCCGCTATTTGTGAATATTTGGACGCGTTTGATGGCAAACCGGATGTTAAACCGGTATCATTTAATGACAGTTGGTCGCGCTTAATTGAAGATTTGTCGAGAAAAAGTAAATACCTGATATTTCCGCGCCAGATTATTCATCCCATGAATCATGATGATTTTCCAACACAAGCGGCTAAAGATTACTGCCAGCAAAAAAAAGAAGTGTTTTTGCAGATAGCGTTTGAACAAGCTTGGGCTAAAAGTGATGACTATGTGTCAGCCATTATGCCAATGCTAAATAAGCTCGATAGCATATTGACGCATCAATATGCCACTTCAGATGAATTTAGTTATGATGATATTTTGATTTTTCCAATATTACGCTTATTGACGCTGGCCGCCGATGTGTTGCAACTGCCGGATAATATGATGTCATATATACAGCGCGTGTCAAAGTTCTCTAAGATAGCTTTGTATCCTGAATGTGATTATTCAATGTTCACGCGGTGATTTAGTTATTAGAATAGTTTTTGTCATCATCTCCGCTCCTGTTTCGATAGTCGATATAATACATGGCGACATAATGGATTGTCCTTAGCAATTTTTGGGTGATCGAAATCACCTTGAAAATCACGATACAGCCCGATTTTCTCCATCACACGTTGAGAAGCTTGATTGTTAACAACTGTGAATGAGACAACTTCATCTAAATTAAGGTAATTAAAAGCATAATCAAGCACAGCTAAAGCGGCTTCGGTGGCATATCCTTTGCCCCAGTGCCTCGATGATAATCGCCAACCAATTTCTGTTGCCGGTGTAAAACAGGCACCAAATTCTTTTTTTGCTCTATGTATCAAGCCGACAAAGCCAATCATCTCACTTGTGGATTTAAGTTCGACGGCATAAAGTGAGTAACCATATCTTGCTTGGTGAGTCCTAATCCTTTTTATATGATCATACGTTTGCTTACGATTCCCAATAGATGGGAAATATTTCATCACTTTGGGATCTTGATTAATCCGTGCCATAGCATCAAGGTCATGATCATGAAATGTGCGTAATATCAATCTTTGTGTTTCTAGTATTTTCATTCATTATCACTAGGATAACTGATATGGCTTGTATTTGAGATTACTAAACAGCAACTTTACCGCTGATATGCGGATGAGCCTGATAATCCAATAATTCAAAATCTTCAAACTGATAATCATCAATGGTTTTCGGTTGGCGTTTGATTAACAGTTTTGGCGGTTCGTATGGCGTGCGTTGCAACTGTTGATCAACTTGTTCCAGATGATTGGTATAAATATGACAATCGCCACCCGTCCATACAAATTCTGCCGGCTTGAGTCCACACTGTTGCGCGACCATATAAGTCAATAAAGCATAAGAAGCAATATTAAAGGGCACACCTAAAAACGCGTCAGCCGAACGTTGATACAGTTGACAAGACAATTCACCATCGGCGACATAGAACTGAAATAACAGATGACAAGGCGGCAATGCCATGCGATCAAGTTCACCGACATTCCAGGCGCTGACAATGTGCCGACGCGAATTTGGATAATCTTTAATGGATTGAATAAGCTGTGCTAACTGATCAATGGATTTATTCCCATCATAACTTGGCCAACTACGCCATTGTTTACCGTATACCGGTCCCAAATCACCATTTTCATCCGCCCATTCATTCCAAATACGCACACCGTGATCTTGTAGATAAGCGATGTTGGTCTCGCCACGGATAAACCACAGTAATTCATAAGCAATACTTTTGAAGTGCAATTTTTTAGTGGTTAATAAGGGAAATTGATCGCGTAAATTAAAGCGCATTTGATAGGCAAAGGTGCTAATGGCACCCGTACCAGTGCGATCGGTTTTAGAGACACCATTATCAAGAATGTGTTGTAAAAAATTGAGATATTGTTTCATGAGCTACTTTTTTTCTCACTGTTTGGCATGGCTCGCGCGTATTTTTTATTTCGATAGGCCAGATACAAAAAGATAATACCAAAAATAAACATAGGGACGCAAAGTTCTTGTCCGCGTGTTATCCAGCCAAAGGCGACAAAGCCTAATTGCGGGTCGGGCTGGCGGAAGAACTCGCAGAAGATGCGAAAACAGGCGTATAACAATAAAAATAAGCCCGATACCGCCATTCTTGGACGTGGTTTACGTGAAAATAACCAGAGCACAATGAATAAAACCACGCCTTCAAGAAAAAACTCATAAAGTTCCGAGGGATGACGTGGCAATGGTCCAGCTTTGGGATAGACCATCCCCCAAGGCATGGTGGTGACGCGCCCCCATAATTCACCATTGATAAAATTACCGATCCGTCCAAAACCTAAACCAATGGGTATGACCGGCGCGATAAAATCAGAGACATCAAAAAAGGCGCGTTTTTGTTTAAAAGACCACCATAATGCCATCAAAATCACCCCAATCAAACCACCATGGAATGACATACCACCATCCCAAACGGCAATGATTTGACTGGGATGATGGAAATAATAGCTTAAATTGTAGAAAATAACGTAACCAATCCGCGCGCCTAGGACAACGCCCAAAACCACATAGAAGAGTAAATCGGTTATCTGTTCAGATGTCCATAGACCTGTTTTACGGGCACGATATTGTAAAAGTGTCCAGCCACAGATAAAGCCAAATAAATACATTAAACCATACCAGTGCACCGGGAATTTCCAGATGTGGAAAGCGATTGGATCAATATTAGGGTAATGTAGCATAAAAATATCCTCAAGCAACGATTAAGGAAAAGCATACCACAAATAAGAACACAGCGAAAACACGTTGTAGCAATTTTTTATTCATTCGGTTGGCTAAGCGCACACCTATTGGCGCGAATATAAGACTACATGAACCGATCAAAAGAAAAGCTGGCCAGTAAACATAGCCCATAAGATGGATGCCATGGATAGGGCGATAGAAATCGGCTAATAAAAAACTTACGCTGCCACATAAGGCCATCGGCATGGTACAGGTGACAGTAATTGCTGAGGCTTGTTGCATGGGCACATTATAACGTCTTAAAAATGGGACACCCATCGAACCTAAGCCAATCCCTAATAGCGGAGAAAGCATCCCGGCAACGCATGAGAAGAGACCTAAGACTGTATTCGCGGGCAATTGACGTTCAACAGGCATTTGGATCGTCATAAACATACGCACCGCGGTGATAAATAAAAAAACAGCAAAGATAATTTTTAACACATGTCCAGGTAAAAAACTGGTAATTGCCGCGCCAAGCATTGAACCGACAATAAATCCAGGCAGTAATTTGAGGATTAATTGCCAAATGACGGTTTTATGAAGAATATGAGCGGCGATGGATGAACTGGTCGTAATAATCATAATGGCCAGAGATGTGGCGACTGCGACATGAAATATATTAACAGCGGGGACAATAGCATGATGATGAAATATAAAAACCAGCGCCGGTACAACAACCAAACCGCCACCGATACCTAATAAGCCTGATAGTGTGCCAGCACAGATACCCACAAGTAAATAGAGTAAGAAATACATAGCGAAAATTATGGCATACGCTTAGATTATTGTAAATTATAACAACTGAAAAGAGCAGGGGGGCAAAGGCACAGTGCCTGATTAGACGGCGGCATCAGGCACTGCTACATGACTCATTTAGATGGGAAGTCATGATCTGTTTAAGATAAACAAAAATGATCGACTTGTCAATGAAATTTAGTAAATTTATCAATATTTTTTCTCAGGTGATTTTTTGTTCAAATACCTTGAGTTTTCAGCAGAATCTCTGAATTTTTTAAAGAGGTGTTCTAAGTTTGTCAAGGGGCGGTTCCTTTTATTATGGGTAGGGGTAATACTATAAATTTTATTTTAACACACTAGCCAATTAGGGAAAAGCTCTAAAGAAGTACTAGCTGATTAAACAAGTTCTCTAACAGAAGCAATTTTCCTGTCAATGGAATGGGGTTTATGGTCACTACGTGTGCTGATTTTTATGGCGGAACTAATCTTGGCAATACCGCGAGCATGTAATGTTTGATGGCATTCTTTAATGGCTGTCATGACAGTATCCCATTCGCCCTCCAGGTTTGTGCCACAGGCATGTAAATTGTGTTTAAGTTGATGTTTGGCAAAAATAATCTGACATTGGGCGATAGCTTCCGCCATTGAATCATTAAGTGTCAGTGGGGTGACGCAAACATCCGCGACGACTTTCATAGTAACTCCGATCGGTAATAGATATAAAAACATTGCTATTATTATGGACAATCGACACATTATCAAATAAATTGATCAATTTCTGGGAGAGTTTATGCATACACTAGATATTGTCGGCAGTGTTTTAGATATTGCCGTGGTGTTTTTATTTATTCGTGCCAGTCTGTTTGCGTGGCCGGTCGGCATTATCGCGACAATTGTGGATGGTGTCCTCTTTCTGCAAGCAAATCTTTATGCTGACATGGTATTACAGGGGATTTATTTTCTGAGTATGATTTACGGGTGGTATTATTGGTTAAAAGGTGGCAAAGCCCATCATCACGCGACTATTCACCACACCCCAATCGTAATGGGGATACTGCTTGCCATTATCGCGACAGTCAGTATTGCGTTAATCGCGTTCTTATTGCGACATTATACGAATTCCAATACACCAATCGCCGATGCCGCCACAACAGTGCTGGCATTGGTCGCTCAATGGTTGGCTTGTCGCAAACTGATCGAAAATTGGCTACTGTGGCTTATTGTTGATAGCATGTATCTGTTGTTGTATGACTATAAGCATTTATCGTTTCACGCGGCAGAAAATATTGTTTATCTGGTATTAGCTGTTATCGGATGGGTAAATTGGCAACGCTTATATCGACATCGACAAATAAATTAGTAAGGCCAGCGCGTTATTCAGTATTGATTTCAAAACATATGCGTTGATCCAGCACAAATAAAGCGTCACCATTGATTTGCATTATCGCCTCATTAGTCTGTAACGCGTTGCACACACTATTTTGGTGGGCATCTAGTCGATAATGCCTGACATCATAGTTTAAACCTTTTGAAGATAACATCGCGTCATTAAAACCAAAGATAGAAACTGTCGCGCCAACATATCCGGTTAATTTTACCGTGCTATCACGAACAAAAAACAGGTTTTGCTGTGGTGTGTTGATGCTTAATTGCCGATTTGGTTGATAATGTCTGCTCAGAATACGTAAATTATATAAATGATGATCGGCGCGTAATCCAAGCGCGCCGGCAATACAAATGTTATCCGCTTGCTGCTGATCAAGATAACAAATTGCTTTATCAAGATCGGTGGCACTCTGATCGGGCGCGTCAACGACACGCATGCAATGGTTTTGTCGGCTTGCGGCCAGTAGCTTTTTGTCAATGGAATCAAAATCACCGAGTAACACATCAACCGTGATATTTGTTTTGGTGATGTAATTATAGGCGCCATCGCAAACCAATATTTTTCTGTTTGGTGTTAATTGATCCAAGAAAGCTTGCTCAATTTTTTCACCATCAGCAATAATTAACCAATGCATTTATACTCCCAATAGCTTCTTATAGAGCAAAACTTGATTTCAATGATGCTAAGCGTTTTGACTTATTCAATTTAATATCAACTGTCGCGTTCAAGCCATCATTTTTTAACATATCCTGTAAGCTAACGCGAATAAATTGTTCAGCGGAATAACCCAATATCTGCGCATAATGTGCTGCCATTTTAGGGCTGATAAATCGACGCTGGTGTTCAATATCACAGAGACGCTGTCTTGAAATGCCTAATTTATCGGCAAATTCAGCTTGTGATGCTTCTTCACATTGCCGAATTGCCAGTAGCATTTTACCCATAGTTAATTTACCACGCGTTATTTTTTCTAATGTACGCATGGTTTTTTTGCTTCGTTTTGCCATGTCGTTTTTAGTACTCATGTTTATTCACCTCAGTAATTTCTATAAATTTAATTTGTTGTTTTTTGTTAACTACATAAATCGCTCGATATTGTCGATTTAGCCGGATAGATCGTTGACCATTTCGTTTGCCTTGCAGCGCTTCATCATGATAACTTGGTCTTTTTCGGGCAATGCTTAAGCCGTTAAAGCCAACGTCATCAACCCAAATTTGCAATTTTAAAGCGATATGCAAAGGTAATTTTTTTAATTGCTTCACCGCTTTGCTTGCGATTTTAATTTCAAAAATGTCATTCAAGTTATTTTCCCCTTTTAATATACCCTTTTAAAGGGTATTTATCAATGGTTAATTGTATCTAAATTTATTTTCAGTTATTCATTGGTAGGATTAATTGAAAACATCGCTAAAAAGTCGAAAGATTGATCAATAAAGAAATTTAAAGTGGAATTTATAGAGAAGAAATCAGAAAGTAAATAGAAGCGCTTAATCAGCTCATGATATTATTTTTTAAATATAGCTGTCAACAAGAGAAACATTTATTTTTTTCAATACTCAATTTTGCTGAGTAACATAGCGCGAAAAAATTGTACCAATCAATCCCAACACAGCAACAACAATAATAATCAATATTGGCGAGAGCATATTCTTTGACGTATGGATCAGATACGTTGCCATCAGCGGTGACAGTCCACCGAAAATAGCAAAGCCAAGATTATAACAGAAAGCAATGCCTGAATAGCGAATAATTACTGGAAATAACCTTGGTAAAATACTGCTAAACGTCCCTGTTACCATACTGGTAAAAAAGGACAACACAATCATACTGGAGAATACCTTATGATGATGTATGATAGCGTCATAATATATATAACTAAAAATAAATAAGGTCAAACAGCCGACAGTGAGAATTTTTTTCGCGCCAATAAAGTCAGCTAGCCAGCCCCAGAAAACACATAGTAGCGAAAAAAGGGTGACGCCAAATAATGACACCAACGCGATTTGACTATGTGAGTAATGACCCGATAACTGCATATATTGTGGCGTATAAAGATAGATTAAACTCACCATGGTGGCCTGAATGGCGACAACAAATATGCCAAAAATTGAATTGTGAGGGTGGGATTTAAAAAGTGTAAGCAACGGGACGCGGACAATGGCGTTTTCGAAACGCAGATATTCAGGTGATTCTTCCAGTTTAGCTCGGGCGATATAGCTGATAATGGCTAAAAATCCACCGAGAATAAAAGCGAACCGCCAGGTGGTATCATTAGTAATATTGGTTTTGAATACCGCGTGTAAAACAGCATAAACCGCGTCACCTAAAACAATGCCCATGTTGATGGCTAGAAATAACACGGCACAGGAAAACGCTATTTTTTTGGGAACATGCTCAGAAACAAAAGTAATGGCGCCAGGAATTTCACCGCCAACCGCGATCCCCTGTATAATTCTAAGCAGTAAAAAAATAACTGACATGGCAATGCCATAGGTTTGGTAAGACGGTAATAATCCCATCAGTAGTGTGGCACTGCCCATGAGTGTAATGGTTAAAAGAAAAGAATGTTTGCGACCATATTTATCACCGAAGTGACTAAAAATAAAGCCACCAATAGGGCGAGCTAGATAACCGATAGCAAACGCTGTAAAGGTCGCCATGATACTCAGCAATGGTGTTTTATTCGGGAAAAATGTTTGCCCAATCGCTTTGGCGAAGATGACAAAAATCACAAAATCATAAAACTCTAACATACCACCAAGACTGGAGAGTAAGATGATTTTCCACTGTGAGTTGGTAATAGCGGGTTGAGCAGTGTTATTCATTTATTGGCGCCTGTTATTCTTCTGGCAATTGGATCAATCAAACAATAACCAATTTTATTTTTAATAAAAATCACAAAATGCGCGTCAGTACCGACAACATAACGACGCTTAGGACGTTTTGCCGTGATAATGTTGTGCATTACTCCAGCAAGTCGTTTGGGACTGGCGGATTTACCTTGTCGTGTTGTCATTAAGCGTTTAAATTTATTAGTGAGCTTATGATAACTATCGAGTCGTTGTGATTGCTTCAGATGCTCAATGGCGATGGATCCAAATTCGGTTTTAATCATACTCGGCTCGATAATGACCACTTTAATGCCAAATTGATTAACTTCCATACGCAGCGCGTCAGAAAACGCTTCAACTGCGTGTTTCGTCGCGGCGTAGTAACCGATTACTGGAAAGGCGACCTGTCCGACAACCGATGCCATGTTGACAATCATGCCACAACCTTGAGCACGCATGTGGGGCAATACCGCTTGGGTCATCCGCATTATACCGAAATAATTGACCTCAAATAATTGTTTAACAGCGGTAATATCACCTTCTTCAATGGTGGCATAGTAACCATAACCGGCATTATTGACTAACAGATCAATTCTGTTTTTGCTGGACAAAATATGAGCGATTGCGCTATGAATGGCATCATCTTGCGTGACATCAAGTATCAGAGGTTCGATACGCTCAGAGCGCATGGCTTCCAGTCGATCTTGCCGTCGCGCGGCGGCAAAGACATAATAGCCATCATCCGCTAACTGTTGTGTCATCACCGCGCCTAGACCAGAGGAAGCACCGGTGACTAAAGCAATCTTTTGATTCATGACTGAGGGTTGTTTTGATTTTTTATTTTTATTTCTTGATGCCGTTTGGCGTATTCACCACGAAGCTCGCGACGGAGTTTAGCTGCTTCATAACGTCTTTCCTCGACAGCGTTGTTAATGGTCAGTGGTTTAACCGCTGTTGGTCTTTTTGTTTTTTCGTCAATGGCAACGAAAGTAAAATAACAGGAAATGACATGACGTTTTTTACCGCTGACTAAATTTTCTGCCTCGGTGCGGATGCCAATTTCCATTGAGGTGCGCCCCACATAATTAACCGACGCGTAGCAGGTGATTAATTCGCCAATATAAACTGGTTGCTGGAAAGTAATTGAGTCAACGGATACTGTTACCGTTGGCAGACCACAATAACGTGTGGCGCAGACATAAGAGACATAATCGAGAAATTGCATTAAATGCCCGCCATGAACGTGCCCAGAAAAATTGGCAAACGTGGGTGGCATTACTTTGGTCATAATGACAGATCGGCGATCGGTGTTATCAGTTGTCATCGTTCTGTTTCCTGTTTATATGTTATCTAGCTATCCCAACCATAGCACTTGTAGCTTAATCATTCAAGCTTGAAACCGCAATGGGTCTCCTGAGCCGGTGGTCCCTGAGCTTGTCGAAGAGACCGCAAGCTCAGACATCCTGTGGTTTAAGGTTCAAGTTATTGAATCTCAATAGCTGAACCGATAGCCAAACTATAAACTACGCCATTAATAATGCCATTGCTATTTCCTACGGGTAGAACACTCCAGAGTGAATTAGTGCTATCCCATTTAGCAACGCGATTAACATTATTGCCACCACCGAATTGTGTGAACAAACCTGACACATAAAGATTATCATCACCATCTACCGCCGTGCCATAGATGATGCCGTTGGCAATGCCATTTCTATTGTTGGTATTATCGATCAATGAATCCCAATTACTGCCATCCCATTTGGCAACGCGATTTACTACGGCAAAGCTACTACCAAACCGAGTAAAATTCCCCACAGCATAGATATTACCATTGCTATCAATAGCTAGCCTTTCAACAAGACCAAAAGCAAAGCCATTATTGGTGCCGTCATTTAATGGGCTCCACGCCGGAGTGGTTGAATTCCAGAGAGCAATACGGTTAATGAGACTATTACTGCTGCCAAACAGAGTAAAGCTCCCGCCGGTGTAGACATTATTATTGCTGTCAATCGCGAAATCAGTAACAAAGCGGTTGCCAAAGCCATTGTTGGTGCCATCATTTAATGGACTCCATAAAGTAGTATTTGGATTCCATCTAGCGATACGATTAACTAGACTACCATTACCAAACCGAGTAAAAGAGCCGCCAGCATATATCTGATTATTACTATCCGCGCGTATGGCATCAACAAATCCATTACCAAAACCAATGCCAGGTGTTGACCAGGTTTGTGTATTTGGATGCCATTCAGCAATACGAAATGCTGTCGAGCCATCCTCGAATTGGGTGAAATCACCGCCAAAGAAAATATTGCCGTCATTATCAGTTGTCGCGGCATATACAATACCATTTAGTCCATCATTCCCTAAAGTGCTGCCGTTATCAAGTGCTTGCCATTGATTACCATTCCACATCGCGATATTGAGGGCGCTGCTATTATTACCTAATTGTGTGAATGAGCCACCCACGTAGACATTGCCATAAGGTCCTATTGTTATCGGCCAGACAAAACCATTTGCGACACCTGAGCCAACGGGTAGCCAAGTGGTGCCGTTCCAGGCGGCGACTCGTCGTGCTATAGTCCCATCACCTAATAAGGTAAAATTGCCTACAGCATATAGAAGCGTGCTGGTTTTTACCGTGGCAGAGACCGAATCATTTTCACCGATCGAAGGGGAATAATGTACTGTCACAGTGGTATTATGCACTTGAGGTGAGTTTTGTTTGATAGCGTGTAGCCAGATCGTGCATGTGGGTTCAAGTGACGTGAGTGTTTCGCCAGTACAGTTATCTGCTGGTGTCGCACCAAAGGGGGCGGTAACTTCCAGGTATTGAGGATTGGCGATCGCGACACTATTAATGGGTACACCGGTAGTGGATGAGCCCGTGTAGATGACTTGTAATTTTTCATAAGCGCCGGTGCGTTGAGTCGAGTCTGCCATGACTTCAATGATGTTATCAAGAACGACGCCCCGTTGACCCACAGAATCATTGTCGAGTGAGAATTGCATGATCGCCGAGCTGCCTTTTTCACTGCCATCTAAAGTACCGGCACTGACACCAACCGTACATTGTCCGCCATTGGCGGCAATTGAGCTGTTACAATTATTGGCGATGTGAACATTACTGTTTTGCCCGAAAGCGGTATTATCAAACACGGTACCGATGGAGGGGAGTATAAATGGAG
>JBCCYM010000049.1:0-13526 GCA_039190005.1 Pseudomonadota bacterium | reverse complement strand
GTTGAATTTCGTCAATCAATTTATAATCCGTCTGTGATAACAACGTTAGGACGGATTGAAATCGTTTCATATTTTCTATAAATCGTGGTAAGTTTTCATGAATAAGGCGATAAGCGATAGAAGTCGCTTTAGCTTCATTTGAATAAATATTCCTTCTATTTTCATCAAAGACTGAAAAATAGGTATCCCATTTGGCAAAATTTCTAATAATTGCTTTAGGATTCTCTATATTTTTGGTGGTGTGTCTTTTTTGTAACAATTGTTGATAATTATCACGCCATGTAGTCAACTTGTCAGATAAAAAATTGTATCCTTTTATTGGCTTAAATTTCTCTCCAATTAAAGTCTGTAAAAATTTACCACTCTTCAAAATTTCTTCCACACCGTTTTTCTTAAAATTTTCACACAAAGCTCTCCTCAGTTTTTTTTGGCAATCCTGTAATGCCTTTCTAGTGTTTTTGTCTTGTCTATTTTCTTTGTACGCTTCGTAACATTGCATATATTTATACAGATCTTCCATGCAAAACTTAAAATCAGCTAATACACCATTAATAAACTCTTGATGAAACACATCCACGATTTTTTTAGCACTCCCATAAGCAGCAGCGCGCTGTGTATCTTTTTTTAAAAATCCTTGTTTTTTGATTTCTTGCAGCGTTTTATCTATTGGTTCAAGAGAGAATCTTAATGTTTTAGATAAGCTATATTGTTTAGTAAACTGATTAAAAATAGACTTATTAATCATAGTTCAATATTTTTCCTTTTATTTATCTTTTGAATATAATTATTGAATCATTTCATTATCAAATTTCTGAATAACTCACAACAGCGTCTATTCAATATCATATCAACATGCAATCAAAGCGTACTCATATCAATGACAAAGCGATATTTAACATCTGATTTCAACATCCGTTCATACGCGACATTAATATCTGCCATAGCGATTTGTTCAATATCCGAAGTAATATTATGTGTCGCGCAAAAATTGAGCATCTCCTGCGTTTCCGCTATGCCACCAATTAAAGAGCCAGCAACGCGTTTTCTATTGCGAATTAAGTTGCCACCCATAACTGGCGGCAACGGATCAAACGCGCCTACTAATACCATAGTAGTATCGCGCTTCATCAATGACAGATAAGGATTTACATCATGGGCCCTGGGAATGGTATTGAGCAGAAAATCAAAACTGTTCGCATGTTTATTCATTTGCGCTTCATCTGTTGATACAATCACATCATGCGCACCCAAGCGTTTCGCGTCCTGTTGTTTATTGGCTGATCGCGTAATCATAATCACTTCCGCGCCCATTGCTGCCGCCAATTTTACACCCATGTGACCTAAACCACCCAAACCAATCACGCCCACTTTATCACCAGGTTTGATTTGCCATTTTTTTAATGGCGAATACGTGGTAATACCGGCACATAACAGTGGCGCGGCTGATGCGTTGACTAAAGATTCCGGCAAATGCAATACAAAATGTTTATCGACAATAATATCTTTCGAATACCCACCAAAAGTCTTACCACCTAAAATGGCATCCTCACCATTATAAGTCGCGATAAATCCCCGCTCACAATACTGTTCCAAATGTTGTGTACAGGCGGAGCAGGTACGGCAAGCATCCACCATACAGCCAACAGCAACCGCGTCACCTACTTTGATATTGTCAACATTGTCACCCACTTGGGTCACATGGCCAATAATTTCATGACCTGGAACAACAGGATACACTGACGTGCCCCAATCATTCCGCGCCAAATGAATATCCGTATGGCAAACACCACAATAATCAATGGTGATTTGCACATCATCCGGTCTGACATCACGACGATTGATTTGAAATTGTGCCAACTGCGATTCAGAAGTTTGAGCGGCATAAGCTTTTGTTGATAACATTTGTTTTCTCCAGAAATTGTAGCTTTGTTGCCTTACCTAAAATTAAACAACCATTAATCATCAAATGGCAATGATGAGTGATGTAAAACGATTTTCAAGTTTCCATTAGGATCTTTAACATACCCAAATGTATATTCCACTTCAGTTGTCTTACCTTTAGTGTCAGTGAAACAATAAATACCCATAGCAATAGCAATGTCATTATGAATGTAGACTTGGTAGTTATGGAATACTACTTTTTTCCATGGGGCGAGAGCAAATCCCTTATCTTCTTTGTAATTTGCATTTTTTACATTGTGATAACCTATGAAATAAGAGAGTGCAGCTTCGTGATTTTTTCTAAAGTGCTCTTCGGCCGCTTTAGTTGGTTTAAATAAAACCATGTTTTTGTCATAGTTATAAGCGTAAAGCTTTTTGATAAGTTCATTGGTTACTTTTTTATAGTCACCATGATCAGCAAACGTTTGACCTATTTTTACAATTCCTTGCGCCCATTCACTCTGAGCTTGCTCAACGTCTTTTAGTGTAATTGTTGAACTATTAGAAGCGAAAGCTAAGTTAATGCTTGCCAAGCATAGACATACTAAAACTAAAGTTGACTTAAATAATTTCATTTTATATCCTCGAATGATTGTTAATTATCATAAAACGATTTTAGCATTTTATTAGACTATTTCCAGGCAATTTTTGTTTTTTCTACTGTTTCAATAGTTATAACAATAGCTAAATTATACTGTTCTAATAGGAAAACTAGGTTTACCATCAAAATTTATAGCAAGTGCTAAAACTAAAATGTGTTCAACACGATTTTGAGGACTTCGTGGTCTAAAAATATTCAAGTAGCCAGTATCTATTGCTAGACGTTTATGCATTGGAATAACAAAGCCAAGAAAAACGCGGTTTTGGTCAAAGGTACGATCAGTCACCCAGCTTGGTCGTTTTAATCCAAAAAAGCCTTCATCAAACACATCCAAATCAACATTATATTTGTTCCAATGATTAATAGAGAATTCAACTCTTTGTCTAAAGCGCATCGCCATTCCCGATTGATTACCAATCCAACGATTCTCAAGACGACTTCTTAGGGAAGTGGCAACGTGGTAGGTTAACGATTTGTCATATTCAATTTGTGGCCAAATTCTCTGTTCCGTTGTTGTAGGATCATTTTTCGGATTTTCATAAATTAAATCAGAACCAAGCCAAAATGACCAGTTTTTATCCAGTTGGTAGAATACAGAAGGTCGCACAAAATACTGTTCCAAACGCGTGGGATCTGTAGGGACCCGAGCTTGGTTCATTAAATCGTAATGCCATTTACTGTCCTTATGAAAAGAACCGCCGACATCAAAACCAAGCCAGTTTGAATAGCGTGAGGTGAAACTCGCAAAACAAATAGACGTTATGAAAGATAATAGAATGGCGACTAGGATAAATAAATATTTTACTGTCATAAAATTTGTTTTTGCTTTGGACCAGTTTTTTTGCAATGCGTTATTGAATGCCAGCTATTCATAAATTGGGCTTGTCATATATACCGTGTTTAAGCATAATAGTCCTGACGCGTGTCCAGGGTTCATTTGTGAGCATAAGTCGGATCATTGCAAAATCCTTTTATTGTTGTTTTAAGAAAATACAATTTTACGAGTTCGCGCTTATTAATCAATTCATTACGATGAATTGTAAACAAGCCCTATTCTTTTTCAAGAACAAGTGTTTTAATTTCCCCGATTGACAAGCCGGTATAACGCGCGATTTTTTCAAAACTTTCATTATTAGCAAGCATTCGACCAGCCATCTCATGAGCATGCTCTGCTTTACCTCGCCGCATACCTTTCTCCATACCTTGCTGCATACCCTGCTGAATACCTTGCTGCATGCCTTGCTGCACGCCTTGTTGCATTGCTTGTTCTTTTTGATGTTCAAATTGTTGAAAAATTGTCATCACACTGGCTCCAATATCTCACTATGAAAGAACAGGGGTTTCTTTTGATGAGGAATGAATCAGAAGTAAATCATACCCTCTCAACGTAGCATTTCAATTTCTTCGATTGACAAGCCGGTATAACGCGCGATTTTTTCAAAATTTTCATTATCCGCAAGCATTCGACCAGCCATCTCATGAGCATGCTCTGCTTTACCTCGCCGCACACCTTTCTCCATACCTTGCCGCATACCCTGCCGCATACCTTGCTCAATACCTTGCTGCATGCCTTGTTGCATGCCTTGTTGCATGCCTTGTTGCATCGCTTGTTCTTTTTGATCTTCAAATTGTTGAAAAATTGTCATTACTCTTTCTCCAATATCTTGTTGCTGCTCAAATACTTTTTTAAACCGTTCCGGATCACTTACCTCCGCAGCCTTTATAGTGTAGTATACCATATCTAACACATAATGGCTACCGCCCTCTTCCACAATCCGATCAAAAACACCTGCTTCAGCAAGCTTTTCAAACACTGGTAACACATCCCGTTCAAACACATGTTTAAAAACTAACTCCATCACACTCGCCCATTGATATTTCAAAATCTCCTCGTCCTCTAATTTGCTCAGATCTATCAAACCATGTGGCTTAAGAAAATACTTTTGGGCAAGATCTGGATGTTCAAAACAAGCGTAGATATCCGTCGGTTCTTTGTAGGCGGCTTTACCGTGATACAGCACTATTGGAAATACCAATGGCAGTTTGTCATAACCTTTCTCCAAATGCGCTTTCATGATTTTTATTTGATAGGACAATAATGAAAATGCCATTTGCGGCTTAGCTTGGCTTAAATGTTCACATAACAAATAGATATACCCTGTGCCACCATTTTTAAGCGTCACCCGATAAATCAGATCGGATAATTCATAACGGTATATTTCATCGACAAAGGTATCTTTTTCAATATGCATCTCATTGAAATCAATGAGTTGTTTGACTTCTTCCGATAACCCCTGCTTAAACACTTCACGGGCAACTTGAGGATAACTCATGCCTTTACGAAAACTCTTATCATGAGGGTTATGAATTAATTTTGACATCTTTACTCTCTCCTATTTTATCTGAATTGACTTTGACTTCAGACCGATAGATAAGACCTTTTTGTTCGCTATCGTTTTCCGGTCAGATTCAGATTTCCATTTTTACTTGATACGAAAGCTCAACATCAAAAAAATATATCCCATAGTATTTCAAGACGTGAATAGCATGGTATGGTGAAAAATATGTAAAGTCAAACTGGACCGGCAAATTCACATCTTGACGCGCATTGGCTATCAATGCTATGCTGTCGCCAGTAACATGATAATCAATTAATTGATCCACCATGGAAACAACGAATACATCTGAACATAATAAACAATTTCTTTATTTTATCGCCACCATCGCGGCTATTGGCGGCTTGTTATTTGGTTTTGATACTGGCGTTATTTCCGGCGCGTTAATTTTTATCAAAGATCAATTTCAGCCAGGGACTTGGTGGTTGGAGTTTGTTGTCAGTTCCACAGTACTCGGCGCTGGATTAGGCGCGCTAGTCAGCGGGCATATTGCCGATCGCTTTGGTCGGCGTCGGATTATTATCATTGCCGCGCTCGCTTTTATTATTGGTACCGCGCTCGCAGCCGTGGCAAATAGTATTGGCATGATTATTGTTGGACGCTTTGTTCTTGGTGTCGCTATTGGTATTGCTTCTTACGCTTCGCCCTTATTTATTTCTGAAGTATCGCCAGCGCATAAACGCGGCGCCATGGTGTTGTTAAACGGCATTGGCATTACCGGTGGACAAGTCTTCTCTTTTCTCATTGATTATTTATTGGCCGATTGGCACGCTTGGCGGCTGATGATCGCAATTGGTTTAATTCCCGCTTTTGTATTATTAATTGGTATGTTTTTCGCGCCAAACTCACCGCGCTGGTTAATGTTGGCGGGTTATTCGGATCAAGCTAAAAAAGTGCTAAAAAAAATATGCGCCAGTGAACATGTTGAAGAAGGGATACAGCAAATTGAAGAAAGCATCCGAACTGAGAAAAAACATCGTTTCAGTGAAATTTTTCACAAACGTTTTCGCCCCGTGCTCATCATTGGTTTAGGACTTGGTATTTTTCAACAATTAATGGGCATTAATACCGTCATGTATTACGGACCAAGCATTTTCGGACAAATTGGCTTTGCCGGTGATAAAGCGCAAATACTCGGCACCTTTGGTTTGGGTGTTGTAAACATGCTAGTGACTATTTTTACCCTGATGACCGTGGATAAATGGGGAAGACGCAAACTACTGCTCAGCGGCACTTTCATTGCGTTTATCAGCCTCATGAGTATCGCCTGGCTCAATAAAACACCACCGAATACCACAACAGAAATATTATCCGTCTTCTTTCTCATCAGCTATATTACCGGTTATTCGATGAGTATCGGTTCCTTATTCTGGTTAATTATTGCCGAAATTTTCCCGTTAAGCATTCGCGGACAAGCCATGGGTTTTGTTGCCGGCATTCAATGGGGGGCTAACTTTGTTGTTTCCTCAACCTTTCTCAGCCTGCTCCATGCCGTGGGCGGCAGCCAGACGTTCTTGATTTACGCGTTGATGACTTTCTGCGCCTGTTTCTTCTGTTACAAAATGGTGCCGGAAACAAAAGATGTTTCCCTGGAAACGATTGAGCATAATCTCAGCACTGGTACTAAAGCAAGGTATTTGGGCAGTCACCCGGGCAATGTATCACAATTTTAACTTTGCCACCTGAGCTGGAGGCTGGGGTCGGAATCGAACCGGCGTCCACGGCTTTGCAGGCCGCTGCATAACCACTCTGCCACCCAGCCGTGCTGTGAAAAACAAACCATCATTCGCGGTAGGTTCGACGAAATGGAGCGGGAAACGAGGCTCGAACTCGCGACCCCAACCTTGGCAAGGTTGTGCTCTACCACTGAGCTATTCCCGCCCGACGATAACCGAACGGCATATATTCTACCAATATGATTATATTATGCAAGTTTATTTGTTTGGTATTTATACCAACATATATTAATGGCCGCACTTGTGAGCGCCGTCAAACAATGTTATGCTAAGCGCCATTGAAAAAACGTGCGAGTATGGTAGTAAAACTATGGTAAAACCACTTGTCAGTGTGATAATGGGATCTCAGTCGGACTGGGACACAATGCGACACGCGGTAGACACACTGCGCGCGCTGCAAATCCCCTATGAAACCCAAATTGTCTCCGCCCACCGAACACCGGATTTGTTGTTTGAATATGCCGCCCAGGCTGAACAGCGCGGTTTGAAAGTGATTATTGCCGGCGCCGGTGGCGCCGCACATTTACCCGGCATGACAGCGGCAAAAACAATCTTACCGGTATTAGGTGTGCCGATTCAATCAAAAGCTTTGAAAGGACAGGATTCGCTGCTATCCATTGTGCAAATGCCTAAAGGCATTCCCGTTGGCACTTTAGCCATTGGCACGGCAGGCGCTGTCAACGCGGCACTATTAGCCGGCGCGATTCTAGCTACCAACGATAAAGCCATCGCGACAGCCTTGAAAAACTATCGCCAACAACAAACTCAAGCTGTTTTAGACAACTTAACACCTGGAGAAAACTAATATGAAAGTGGGGATTATCGGTGCCGGTCAACTGGCAAGAATGATGGCAATGGCGGCTTATCCCTTAGGCATCACCTGCCATTGCAGCGCGAACAGTACCACCGATTCGGCGGCAGGCGTCAGCCAACTGCACACCATTGATCTTTGCGATGATAATAATTTAAAAGCTTTTATAAATAATGTTGATGTCATCACCTTTGAAAACGAAAACGTAGCGTCAACACTGCTGGATAAAATCGCCTTGTATGCCAAACAGACGCAAACCGCCGTCTATCCCAATGTGAAAACTATCAAAATTATTCAGGACCGTTTATTAGAAAAAACAACTGTGAATCAATTAGGCATTGCCACAACTAAATTCAAAGCGGTCAATAACCTGTCTGAATTACAACAGGCAATCAATAGCGTAAAATTACCTTGCATACTGAAAACACGTTTTCTCGGCTATGACGGCAAAGGTCAATATTTTATTAAAACGGCGCAAGACGCTGAAAAAGTCTGGCAACTATTAATGTCAGCGGTAGATAGCCCCGATGAACAACATACCTGTATTGTCGAACAATTTGTTGATTTTGATTATGAAGTCTCCATGATCAGCACACGCGGTGCTGATGGCGAAACAGTTTATTATCCGCTAACACGTAACACGCATCGTGACGGCATTTTGCGACAATCAGAAGCGGGCATACATTTACACAGCAACCTGCAACAACAAGCTGAACGTTACGCGGATGAATTATTAACCTATTTTGATTATGTCGGCACACTGGCCATTGAATTTTTTGTTAAGTCTGAAACCCTGTATGTCAATGAATTAGCGCCACGGGTACATAATTCCGGACACTGGACAATTGAAGGCGCCGCCACCAGCCAGTTTGAAAATCACATCCGGGCAATACTGCGATTACCATTGGGCAGCACGCATACTGAGCGTCCGGCTATCATGCTAAATTGTATCGGCAATATGCCACCACTTAACGATATTTTGGACTTACCTGACGCGCATTATCATACTTATGATAAATCACCGCGACCACGCAGAAAACTAGGACATGTTACTGTGGTTAATCCTGATAAACATGTTTTAATTAAGCTACAACAGCTTGTTGATGGTTGATGGGCCCTGAGCCTGCTTGCCCTGAGCTTGCTTGCCCTGAGCTTGTCGAAGGGTCGAAGGGTCGAAAGGCGAAAGGACGCGAGAATGGGAATATATAGGAGCAACAATATGGCAACATTACATATCAATGACGTCGAACTCTACTACCATCTCATCGGCGAAGGTGAGCCAATCATTTTTATTACTGGTTTCAGCGCTGATCATAGTGTATGGCTGGATGTGGCGGATAAATTTGCCCAGCACTATCAAGTTATCTTGTTTGATAACCGCGGTAGTGGTCAATCCAGTGTGCCTGATTATGACTATACCATCGACATGATGGCAGATGATACGGCATCACTGTGTGAAGCCTTAGAACTGCAATCCGCTCATTTTATTGGCAGTTCGATGGGTGGGATGATCTTACAAAATCTGGCACATCGCTATCCACAATTAGTTAAATCAGCGACCTTAGTCAACACGGCAGCAAAAGCAGATAGTAAATTTGGCATATTCATTGAAGCGTTTGGTGAGATAATGAAAAACAGTAATGCTGATCTGAAATTACTGATTAAAATGTTACTGCCCTGGATATATTCTGATAATTTTCTTATGAAAAACAATAAAACAGAGCAATTACTTAAAGAAAAAATCAATTATCCTTATCCGACAACACCTGAAGGTTTTACCCATCAGTTACATGCCATCAAAACATTTGATGCCACGGATTATCTCGCTGCTATCAATTCACCGTGTTTAGTGTTTGGCTCTGATCAGGATATGATTTTTAATGAACGCGAAACACGTTATTTAGCCGATAATATTCCCAATGCAAACTATGTGTATGTTGAAAACTGCGGGCATCTACCACAGATAGAATACCCGGATACCTTTTTTGACAAAGTGTATGGGTTTATTAGATCAATTTAGAGCTTATAAATAAACAAAATCTAGCTCTAAAATTAACTGCTATAATTTTGCACTTGCTTTATCACTCAAAGGGGTTATTTTAAGCAAGCGCAAAATTCATACTCTTTAAAAACTAACTAATGTAAGAATACGCATAATAAACAAAACCACCATCAACATTTTTCATGCCGTATTTATTATGATTTTTATTACCAGCAGAATAAAAAACATTTTCAGGTCTTTTATTCTGATTATCTATTGACATGCAAATATACTTACTACCATATTCAACAATGCTATTTGGAGAATCAGTCTCGTCTTGAAATGTACAGAAATCACCTTTATTATCCGATTTTTTAGTGCCATTAGTATTTACTCCCATATTATTATAATCACTTTTTTTACCAAACGCACCCACAGCCACTGCTACTATCTGTTTATCACTTCCTGTATCGTCGGAATCATATTCAGCGTAATCTAAAGAACTTCCATTCACACCTTCATCCTCTGCAACAGAAGAACTAATTTTTATATTTCCACATTGAAGATCATGAGCACCATTCAGATCATTACAATATGTTTCTGCTTCACTTTCTGCCTGCTCTGCTGTATCATATCCATAAGCACAGGTAGCACCAAAGTCAACATGCGTTCCTAAAGACTTATATTTATGACTTTTATTATTTATGTAATATCCCGCAGCACAAGCTGCATACTTAAAGACACTAGTAGGCACAATCGAGACAGATGACCCATCAAGGGTTTGATAGCATGAATAATTTGATTCTTTGTTTTGTACTCCATAAATTTGACCCGTTGAATCTGTATTGAAAGTGCATACTAAAGTAGACACTAATTCATAATTACTATATATGGCATACTGACGACCAGGAATAACTGGTTCAGCGTTACCTGCTGGCATAGAGTCAAGCATAGGACCATTCTGAATACTCATAACCGCCTTAGTATTATTAATTATATTTTCAGGTTTTTTAGGTTGCACTGAATTAGATGCCCACAGCACTTTTTGAGAAGGAATAGTACTATAAATAACGAGATTGCCATCATTTTGCAAACAAAGTTTTGGACTAGAAGATTGATGCCCCTCAGTATTTGTTGACCATGCTGGGCTATTATCATATGTATTATAGAGTACTAAGTTAGCATCATATTGAAACACGAGGTTAGCATGGCCGGGAGGTGGTGGGTCCTTTAGGTTGAGGGCAAATACAGCCTTGCTCCCTTGAGTTGCCGCATCATAATTTTCATACAAGACTAAATTACTGTCTGATGATTGTAATCTCAGAGAGAATTGACCATTACTAGATAATAATTCATGCCCACTTTTTAATGTAAGTTGAGCTGGATAACACGTCTCAGCAGGAGTAATTTCTAGATAATTACCAACAAGATCACATTGACCTACTGTACTTTTATTTGTTGCAGTATTTGTGACATTGGAAACCTTACCATTTGAGTCTGTATTAAATTGACATATGGTATTAGAATTTGAATCTTTAATAGTGTATGCTTGGCCATCACTAACTAATTGAACGCCAGTGCTTTTTAACGGGGCATTGGAAGAACCCGTTATTACATTGACAGGATTCGCAAGCTCATTAAAAATAACTGCCGAATCGGCAAAAACCAACGATGCGGGTAGCATCGACAAAAGAGCTGTTAAAAGAATTGAAATTTTTTTCATTATTATTTCCTCATTATTATGATCGAATTTATTATTACATACAGTATGAAGCAAAAATTATTTAAGCTTTTTAAGTTTTAATTATTTTGCACCGTCACTTAAGATGTCTAAAACCCAATATATTCGGTTTTATTCTATACGGTTTTTTAATTTTGTCAAGTGATTTTGTGAAATTTCCTAGCTATTTTTAAATAAATAATTTTAACTTAATTGCTATCATTCATACTATTTACAATTTTTTGAAATTTTTCATTTGCCTACAATGATAATCGCGCTCAGAATAATAAACGCGGAAACTGAAAAACGCTTAATAGAACGATTGGAATATGAATTTTCAGCGTTAGACAAAGATGGCTTATCCTCTTGATTTATAAATAGTTAATTGATATACTTTACGTTTAGTTACATTGAATTTAGATATGTTAGTTTTAAAACAGGAGTAATAATAATGATAGCAAACACTGCGATAAGATTGGCTCAAAATATTGAAACCGTTATGAGCTGTAAAAAACTGACTCGTAACGACCTGGCTGAAAAATCCGGCATCCCCTACTCCACCATTACCCCTATACTCAATGGTTCGCGCGATATCAAAATATCGACTTTTTTAACAATATGTAATACTCTGAATGTCACGCCTAACAAAATACTTGCCGAACTTTACACCGCTACAGCAGCAGATGAAAAAAACAAACACCAAAAGAAAGCCAAACAAAAACCCGAATATTTGATGACACTTATCTCAATGGTCTCGGAAACACATTGCCGACTGGTAGCTATCAAAAAGAATAAAACAATAAATATATCCTTAAAACTTCCCATTCAATGCGGAATGATAGCAGATGAATGCATTGGTAATATCATGACCGCTCTGGAAATCTTAAATAAAGAAACAAATCTGAGCATAAAGCCTAAGGAAATTGCTGTTTTTATCGTAACACAGCAGTATGATCGAGAAAACGCGCGCAAACGCATTGAAAAGGCTGGCAATGTTATATTTAATAACTTTATAATTGAAGCTGATTACAGCGCTTATTACCACACATTTGTTGGCGGGAAAAATGGTATCTGCATTGCAATCAATGATGGTGATATTATTACTTACAGTATTAATAAAGGTAAGGTATTACAAAAAATTCATGGTAATAGTTTTCCTATTTCCGACATTGCCGGCAACCAATATATTGGTCGCGCTGGTGTAATTCATGCTGTCAGAGTAAAGGAAAATCTGGAAGCACCGACAAATCTATCGAATAAAATCTTGGCACTATATAACCATAATTTATGCTCTCTTACCGAAACCGTCAATACGTCACCCGAGGCTTCTTATCGTCAAATAAGCGAAATTATTAAATCATTAGCACATGATCCCAATAGTAAAGCGCATCAGATTATTACTACCAGTGCCGCACTCATTATGGAAACGGTTAATGATATTGACCGTATCACAGAAACAAAACTTCCTATAGTGATGATCGGCAATCTCGCCAGTTTGTACACGAATACCATAAACACTCCTAGAATTAAACAAATAAACATGCCTAAACAATATAATCAATTATGTGATTATAGCATTGCCAAACTTCAGCAAATGATTTAAGGAAATAACGGTAATAATTAAGAAATTTACCAGTGATCGCCTTTCGACTCATTCAGAAACTACATTTGAATAAGCTCAGAATTTATCGAATTCTTCGACAATCATATCCAGGTAATCTAAAATATTTGCATGATGGCAAGGTAATTGTATACATTTAATCTTTTTCTTACTAATTTGATTAATATTGTTGTACTTAAGCGAAATGATATAATTTGTTAAGTGATGGTCAATAGAAGAAGATGAAGCTTGATCAACTTGTGTTGCCTTAAACAGAGCAACCTGCGAAAACTCCAATTTTTTTGAAACGGCTGTATTACTTATTTTTTCTGCGGCTAATAATGCGGATAGTGCTTTATTAATATAACTTTTTGAAAATCCTAATTGCGTTAACCGCTTTTTAGTTTCATTCTTAAGTTTGCCACTATCAGATTGCGCTCGATATTTTTTTATCTTATCATCAGCTATGGCAGTATCCAACAGATAAATCTTAATATTTCGATACGCTAATGCTTCTAATTGAGCTGCTACTTCTAAAGCAATCTGACCTCCCAATGACCAACCTAATAACATGATATTTTTAGAATCAAAATTAGAACATGTTCGCATTGCTTTTAAGTAATAGCTTGCAAGCTGAGAAAGATCTGTTATTTTCTTTTGATGATACATATTATAATTATCAATGCCATAACAATTGTGATCATCGCTCAATATATTCGCTAACGTTTGATACACTTCAC
>JBCCYM010000048.1:0-13711 GCA_039190005.1 Pseudomonadota bacterium | reverse complement strand
TAAAAACATACGTTTGCATACGGTAAAGACTGAAAAGGATAAAACCACCTCTTTACAAGATGGGGCAAGCTCAGAAGATCAGCTAACGGCAGGGTTTAATTATGGTCAACAGCCGATAATCGATTGGAATAAGTGGTTGCATATTGACACCCAAACACATCGAGCATCTTTATCGGTACCGTTGGGTAATGTGCGTGGTAGAAATTTAAGTTTTCCACTATCGGTGCGTTATAGTGATGGTGGTTCAACCGTAATGGCGGATGTTTCACCCTGGGATGATATGTTGGTGCCTTATATCACTGTGAGTTATCGCCAGTCTACGCCCACACCTTTTTCGCAGGAACTTACAATCTATATCACCTTACATATTGGAGCAAACAACTATCAGGCGACATGTGCAAATAACTTAAACAATAATAATGCAGAATCTGAAAAATGTAATTTTCGTTCACTGCCAAATAAAGGATTATATAGTGGTATGTCTTTAACGGGATTGCAATACTTACCACCTGCCGTGACAGCAGCTCTCCCAGGTGATGTAGATTCAACTTGGGATGATGCGATTTATGGCAGTGTATTTTATCATGCTTTTGAATTGTCTTTTACTAATGGTCAAGTCTACTATTTTGATTTACCCCGTACCAGCAATGGTAAACTGCTCATGCCCACACTAGAAAAAAATATGCAGGCTTCTCCACTGGTGAGTACGCTTTATAGAAATCCTGGTGATTGGATGCCAGGATATAGCAATTCAGTTTCAGTGTCGCCATTGGTGGCAATACAAAGCCGTACCGTGGATACACGTTCAGTAACAAGTGAAAATGCAAATTCTGCTTATAACGCAAGTGCAAGCGAATATTTAGTATTTAATTACAATAATGGTTTACTGGTTGCCAGTTCTGATGATCTTGATAACGATAAAATTGTGATTGCTAAAGGCGTTGATGCTTCAAATGGTCAGCAATGGTTGTCCGGATTTAGCTTAATTCCTATGCTTTCTGGTATTCAGAAAGTTGAGATGAATGCGCCAACTATTACTAGTGAGGGTGTTGTCAGCCAAACTGTACAGTCTCGAAAGACACTATTGACTATTACCAATGAGGTTAGGGCAAATAGTCAAGATGCGACACCACTCACAGCCTTGAATAGCTATCCCACCTCAGATAACAGTACACTGGCGACGGGTAATGGTTTGTTTTTATTAAAAGTGCCCTCAACAATCACAGAAAACGATGAAACTAATCTTGCCTACATCTCTCGCCAACTTGATTTTGTCGGTACGGAGCGTTTGACTACTGTGGAGAGTCAACTGAATTATTCCCCCGTATACAAACAACAAATCCCGGTAGCTAACATTTATGGGCGTTCAGAGCAAACATTGGCACCGCAAATTGGTTTGCTTGGCAGTTACTATCAAGTCGACTCGGTGACATTTGCGGACGGCAGTAATGAGAGTACAAACACGGAACAAATCACATTTACCTCGCAACTCAATTATGGCAAGCAAGGACCACAGCCAGGTCAAGAAGACCAGTTCTATTATCCGGATTATTTTGGTAAAACAAATGTACCGCAATCACAGCGGACCCAGTTCGAAGATAATATTCTAACCTTAAATAAAATTACCTTGCCTAATGGGTTGACTGTAAAATTGTACAATAAACCGGTACATATTATTGCCGGCTCTCAATACAATACTAGCGGCACCTCTCAAACATCAGGTGTCGGTTTAGTCACAGCGCACCCTTCACCCTCTCAAGATGCCTGTGGTGTGCCGGATAGTGGATCGTATTCACCAAGCAAGTGTGCTGATATTTCCGGCAATCAGGTTGTCAAGATTGTTTTAGAAGACAGCGATGGTAATGCAATCACTAAAAAAGTGTATCAACCCATTGATATAAAATCAGAGGATACCTGGAAAAAGGATTACTATGGTAATATTACCTATACAGATGCAAATTCGACAGAGGCAGTGCAGGTATTTTCCGGCAACTCACCTCTAGACATGATTGATAAGTATTATAACAAAAGCAATCGTGTTTATGTGTATGATACAGTTTCACAGGATACCAATGCAGGCACGATGACAACAAATGATTATTGGCTGTTAGGATTATTGGACAATACCACCTATCAATCAGCCGATGGTACAACACTGACAACAACCTATAGTTATCCTAATACCGTAGATTATTCAGATAATACCATTAGTCAAATCCATCACAGTAATGATAGCATGTGGTCAAATTACAGCTACCCGACCGGTTGGGCAAATCAGTCTCAATTTTATAATTTACCTTTAATTACCAAAACAACACTGACAAATACCCAAACCCCGGATGTACAAGATTATTCCGATAGTACAATATCTCCGGTGGGTACCTTGACAAAAACCAGCTATTCCGGTTATTCACCCTACGGCAATCTTACTGTACAGCGCGATGCCGATGGTTCAGTGACTTATACCGGCTATTCCCACGAAATGACCAATGTGAATGATCCGATGACACCATATACTGAAAGCGCTCAGCGTCATTTTGCGACAATTACTTTACATGTTCCAGCACCATCATCATCGACGAGTGATAATGAAAATAACACCACCGGCATGGATACTGCTGCCGGTATTCCGGGAATAAATGCGCTGATGGAGTCTGTATCGAATGATCAGGCAAATCAATCGCAACAATGGATACAGGGTACTGTGATATTGCCACGCTCAGTGATTATAGAAAAAGCAGGTGGAACGCCAACATTTGCTGATGAAAATTTACTGGGTCGCATCATTCATTTCGCTTTTGCTTGTAATAATGGCAGTAGTAGTGGTGATGTAGATTGTGCTGCATTTCGTCAACTGCCATTTCAATCAACATCGGGTATGTTAACCAACATCAATCCTAATCAAGATGATTTTATCATGAAAGTCCAACAAGCATTATATGCTGTTTTTGCCAATGACTCGCCGGCAGAATTTCAAAAGATCAGTGATGCTCAACTGAGTCAAATTAGATTACTAAGTCAGCAAGATATGTTTTATGATAGCTACGCGCGCGTATCCAAAACCATCAACCATGTTTTTCCACTTAATACAGAAATTAGCAGCGCGTCTCAAGCGACAAGCTTACCTGTATCAAAGACCACAGATATCACCTATCGGTGTTATTACAATGCCGACAATCAGTTAACCGGTGGCAGCTCACATTGTCCAACCGATGAAAATGGTCTTTATCCTTTTACCGTCCTCAAGCAATCAGCAGGAAAATTAAATGATAATATCTTACTAAGTAGCAGTAAAGTACGTTATGAGTTGACATTTACAGCGGATCAAGCTTATGACAATAGCAATAACGCCTTTGACCATTGGCAGGCAGACAGTCGTTGGCCGATAAGCTTGCAGGTATTCCGTGCGTCAGATAGTAAATTGTTAGCAGAATTTAGTGCTGATGTTGTTAATAATTACAGTAATATCAAAAATGGTAATGTCACCTTTACAATGGCTGAACTTTATGGCAATGGTGACGCGCTAGGATTGAAACAATACCATGTGAATGTCAATACAAAAACAATTACTGAGACAGTAAAACACATTGGGCAAGATGCTAATACGCAAGATATATTCACCTTTAGTTGTTCAACGAATCCGACATTAAGCTATTCTAACAACAATAATTTGATGGCGATAAACTATGTCTGTCATGGCGAATCAAATCTGGTGGCGCATGTCGCGCAACAGTTAGATGCGTTTGGCAATGTCACTCAATCGACGATAACCGATTATAGTAGTGATAATAACCTGACAACACCGGCATGGTCGCGTGTGATTGAAAACATGACGTATAACTATGCGGCTGGCGGATTATTAACGGAAAGCGATGTCTATCGCAGCAGTGATACCATGGGTGATAATGAGGTATTATTAAGTAAAAGCTATCCACTATACGATGCCAATCAGGCACAAATCGGCGTGGAAACAGTGATGCAGGGGACACAAGCGAATGATGGGACAAGCTTTACTGGCAATGATAGTGTGACGCTAAATCTAACCAATCATCTGTTAAATCGCGATTATCAAATCACCTTTATCGGCAATCATAATGATGGTGACAATGACACATTACACGCTGCCAGTTTTAACATTACTCAACGCGAGCTAATTCCAACAGCAACGGCGGGTGTTTATTTGCCGACTTCACGCGTGATTGCTTCAGGCACATATCGTGTTGGTGCCAATGACGGTGATGCCAATCAGCAATCTGATCTATTGACCTTAGATAGCAGTGCGATTTCTGCCTTACGTGATCCCAGTCCCGCAACTGCTGCGACACGGCAGGCAAGCTTGAATAATCTTATCAATTTATTGGATTCATTTATTGTGGTAAAACATTTTGACAGTAAGACAGATGCGCAGCTGATGGGGCGTATTTCAGGCTTAGATATTAGCACTGCTGCACAGGAACGTAACATTAGTCTTGTGAATGAGGCAGTCACCCAATATGATGCATATAATAATCCGGTGTTGACGATTATGGATAATGGTCAAAAAGAGTATGCCAAAGCCACTGTTTACGATCCGGTAACAGGCTGGATATTAAAAACATCCAATGCGTTGCCGTTTAATTTAAGCACGTATGCCGATCCAACAACCGGTGCGACAGGTTTTGCCACCAGCGCGACAGGTACCGATATTCAAACCGCATTGTATTCACATAACGCGCTGGGTCAGGTCACGCGCGTTATTAAACATCAAGATGATGCCAACGCGCCAATGAACGAATCAACTGGCACAGCAACACTCGGCGCGGAGTATAGTGGTCATTCGGTTGTGTATACGGCTGATGGCTCAATCACAAGTGTTTATCGCTGTGGGGGCGCGACATTATTGAGTCCGGATGCCAATTGTCAAACCATTGAACGCTTTGCTAAGCCGGTTTGGGATGCCTATGGTGATCTGATTCAATACAATAACGCGCCAGCACGCACGGTACACCGTTTATACAATGCTGATGGGACGCTAGCCGCTTCTTGGATCAGTGGTACTGAAATAAGCAATGGCACCTCAAAAACCGTAAGCAGTCGCGCGATTTGCGCGAGTTATTATACCGATGGTATGTTAAAAAGCCTAAGTTACAGTGCCAATGCGCCGGCAACAGGCAAACAACCGGATTGTGCTACTATCGATCCGACATCGACTTTAACCTATACCTATGCTGCCGACGGCAGTATCTCAAGCCTAAGGTATCCTGATGGCAAATCGGTGTCCTACAGCGAAAATACTGCCGGTGCATTAGCGACACGCACGGATGTTACCGGCGATCAAACGGTAATGAGCTACAAAAATCGTGATGGTGTGTTATCAAAAATCACCCAAACAAACGCAAATAATCAAACACGTGGTAGCGTATTAATAGACACTTACGATTGGACCGATCAACCGCAGAAAATTAGTGAAACTGATGCATCGGGCACAAGTCCTGTTACAAATACGATGGCAAGGCATTGGAATACCGAAACAGCGCATGAAATGACAATCAGCGAATTTTTAGGGACAAAAACCATACCGATTGCACAAACCACCTACAATAATTTGGGTTACGTGTTGCAACGACAACTTGCCGGTAATACCATTGATAATAATTTATCAACCGACGCTACCGGGCATTTAGATAATAAGCAAAACACTTATGGTTATGATATTGACGGTAACAGTACGGTGACGCCGACAAATACAAGCACACAAAGTTACAATCTCAGTGACGATGAAATAAGTTCAAGTGATGGCAGTAACTCGATGAGCTATTATACCCAACAAGATGCGCGCTTCGGTGATGTCGCCAGTACATCAACAGGCACTATCACTGATAATCTGCGTGATCAGATGGTCACCTTTACCGATGCATCCGGTAACACCACAAGCTATACCTATTATCCCGATGGCAGTTTACATACGAAACATGAAGACTCAACGACATTTACTTACTACTATGATCGCAGTGGTAAGTTACTTAATGTGATGAGCAATAATGGTACTATCTCACACTATATTATGGGACCTGCTGGTGTAATATCAGGACGTTATCTCACCGACAGTAACGATAAGGTCATAACCAATACATTTGGCAACCCGATCAGTTTTTATGTGCGTGGCTTGGATGGTTCGGTCATTGGTTCAGAGAAAACCTTGACAGCTGATCCAAGCCAAGCCATTGATTACAGCCCGTATGGTCAGATACGCAATACCAATCAAGCCTCAGCCAATGGTATGAGTCTAAGTAACAATCCTTTGAAGTATAAGGGAGGTTATTTTGATGCAACAAGTGGGCTTTACCTTGCGCCAAGCAGTGGACAAACCTATGATACAACCAGTCGCACCAACATGCAGCCTGTCCGTAGTGATGACAATGCGCCAATGACCACCGGCAGTCTTTCCGGTACCAGTGATGCGCCACTAGTTGGTGGTGCTTATCCTGATTCTGGTAATGATCCTAACGATCCCAATGCCAAGCTTGGTATAGAGATTGGTGGTAGCTCATTTGGTGGTGTTGCTGTTTTTATTTTATTAGCAGAGAGACCTATCAACGCTATTAATGAAAGCTGGATAGAATCATCATTGGAGACAATGGAAGAAGTTGTAGATGAAGTATGGGCAAATTCATGGCAAGGGGGAACAGAGGGTCTTAGAAAAGGGGTTAATACTGGTGAGATTGATTTAAAACCCGCAGCAGAGAACGCCGATAAGCTTTCATTTGAACCCGTGAAAGATTATGATCAAGAAAGCACTGAGTTTATGCTTGATGATTTATACAACACACTATCAAACAATAATGCACCGAAGGAAATTTTGGACGACTTTCCTGATTCTTCTATAGAAACTTTTTCTAAAGTGAAAGGGAAAATATTAAAGTGGATAAACTCCACTGACTCAAAAGGTAATGAAGTAGTAGATAATGAAGTAGCGAAGAATGTGTTAAATGATTATAATACTGCAGCTAAACATGCCAACCGATTATCAAAGAAACAGCAATTAGATGAATGGACTAAGGAAGACCAATATCCTAATGATATTGCCCCTGATGAAATTGATGAAGATGGACAAATTATAGAGGAGGAACCTAAATCTGGACCTAATAATGTAGGAGGTCCAATGAATGAAGTTGAAGATAACCTTAAAGATTTGAATCCTGAAGATAATCCAGGAATTGGAGATGCCGCAGATCAAGTACTTAAAGATACAGAGCAAGGTGTTAAAAAAACATGGGATGAAACTGAGGCAGAATTTGAGCCTGCATCGGATGGAGGTGGTGAGTAGAACCTATCTATCTATCTATCTATCTATCTATCCTGCTCCACCTGATGAAATGACAGTGTTGAACAACAATAATGGGTGTATTGCCTATCTCATTTAAGTACAAATACTGCTTTCGCGATGTTGGCTGGCTGTTGCCACAAAATCTGACAAGGCTTTCTGCAATTGAGGATTATTGACACGTTTTCACTAGCGGTGTGAACGCTGAAATATTTTCTAAAGACAGTGGCGATAAGGCGCAAGATGGCGATATCCCATCTGCTATGCTGGTATTGAAAGCTGTTGTTGTTCAATGCTGCTGAGTGCCAGATTAATCTGCTGCTACCATTTTTCCAATAAATCCGATCTTTGATAATACCATTTACTTGTCCATGCGGAGATATCGACAGCAATCACCAGTTGATTGTTTTGCTGTGATACCGGCTGATTATCCGCAATCAATTGCTCGTCATTGACGAGGGATTATCATTTTTTGCCGGCGTGTCCGATTTGACGTTGCCGAGTTCATTCTCTGGTGCTTTATGTTTAGGTCGACAGGAATCCATCACGGCATCCACCATATCATTGGTTAATTTCGGCGCGAGTTCTTTCAAACAAGCAAATTGCGCTTTTTTATTTTTACGTTGCAGTTCTTTTGATGGTTTGCCCTGTTTTGATGGCTTAACCGGTAAAAAACACTTGCGCCAGTTTTTTGCCGTAATAGCATTGCCAGGTTCGCCGGTTGGAATACCGAGCACTTCAGCATATCTCGGTACAATACAAGTCGCAACATTTCGATTCGGGTCATTATCAGCTTTGGATAACAATGGAATGCTGACAAAGATACTGCCGATTAGCACGGCATAAATTAAAGTTGGGTACGGTATTGTAGTGGCTCTTTTTTGTTTTATCATTTTAAACCCCTCTTGGATATGTTTATATTGATTAAAATACTAGCTTATTTTATACTAATTTGTCAATACATCAGAATTTAAACCAAAGGGAAATAAACCATGACTACTTCTTTAAAAAACAAAACCGTATTTATTACCGGCACATCGGCTGGTGTGGGCAAAGCTTGTGCTGAACAATTTGCTGCCAATGGCGCCAATGTGATCTTAGTAGCAAGACGTTTTGACCGGATCAGCAAGTTAGCAGAGCAATTGATGCAACAATATGACATTAACGCACTGCCATTAGAACTTGACATTAGTAATAAGCAAAAAGTTAAAGCAGCTATTGCTAATTTGGCGCAGCAATGGCGACAGATCGATATTTTGGTCAATAATGCTGGTGTTGGCGTAACGACTGAGTTGATGCAAAATGCCAATACGGATGATTGGGATACCATTATTGATATTAATGTAAAAGGTTTGCTCTATGTCACCCGTGCTATTTTGCCGATGATGCTGAAACAAAACAGTGGACATATTGTGAATATCGGTTCAACAGCAGCACATGCTTATTATATGGGCGGTAATGTCTATAGTGCCAGTAAACACGCGGTAAAAGCAATTACCCGATCATTGCGTATTGATCTTAAAGGTTCTAAGTTAAGAGTCTCTGAAATCGATCCGGGGATGATAAAAACTGAGTTTAGCGAAGTTCGTTGGGATAAAGAAAGAGCGGAAAAATTTTATGCCGGCATGGTGCCATTAGTCGCCTCTGATGTTGCCGATACCGTGATCTATTGCGTCACTCGCCCGCAGCATGTCAATATATCAGAAATCATGATTTACCCTAATGATCAGGTCGCCCCGACAATTGTACATCGTGAAGGGGATAAAGTGGGCGGTATATTTGACTAATTCAGATCAATTAATATTAAAACCAGCGGCTTGAGCATCCTGATAAAAAGCTTTCACTGTATCTAAAGAATATTGTTCTAAAGATTTGCCAAAGTTTTTGTGCGCGGCGGTGATCAATGTTGGTGGCACAGTAATGATATGACAGCCACATTGTTCCGCTTGTTTAATATTAAATGCCTCACGGGTGCTTGCCCATAAGATTTCGCACAAAGGTAAGTTTTTTTTCCGTGCTAATTCAACAGCGTAGCGCATTGTCGGTATGGGATCGATACCGCTGTCGGCAATACGGCCAGCAAAAATGGAAACAATCGCCGGTGTTTTGCTATCAAGATTGTCGATTACTTCGTCAATTTGCTGATGAGTAAAGATGGCGGTGATATTTAGTTTAATACCTGCTTTTGATAGTTTATTGACCAATGGTGCAGTGGAAATGCCTTTAGTATTGCTCACTGGAATTTTAATATAAATATTGTCACCCCATGTGGCAATGTTATTTGCTTGTTGTTCCATCTGATCAAGCGCATCAGCAAACACTTCAAAGGAAATAGGGCGGTCAGGGATTTTTTCTAATACCTCTTGAGCAAAGGCATGATAATCGGTCACACCGGCTTTTTTCATCAAGCTGGGGTTGGTAGTAAAACCGGCAATATCCGGTGTATGTTGATAGTGTGTTAACATATCTTCTAAGTTAGCACCGTCGACAAAAATCTTAATGGACATTTTGGTTCCCCTTTTAATAATGTGGTTTATGGACCTGTTGAAATCTGAATGATTTTACTATTTCAAACAGTTACACTGCTTGAAATAACTGGATTCCCGCCTTCGCGGGAATGACGAAGTTGTCAGATTTCAACAGTTCCTTTATACTAAGTTTAACAGAATAACATTTATTTGCGAAGCCTTGCTTCACATTTTGACAATTGTTGTTGGTAGATTGCCGCGAGGCTTTTCACTTGTTTAGCTCTGTCTATTAACCAGTCTTTTTTCGCGTAACTCTTTTTTTTGTAATTGGATATCCCTTCGTGATAGGCGAGATAAAGGTGATAGGCGTCACTTGGTGAAATGCCGGCGGATTTTTTTGCTTGATTGGCGTACCAACCGATAAAATCACTGGCATCGGCAAAGTTTTTGCGACTCACTTTGCGTTTTGCCGCTTTTTGATAGTCATCCCAGGTGCTATTGAGTGCCTGGGAATAACCATAAGCGCTGGTTGGATGTTTCCACGGAATAACAAAAAGTATTTTTTCACGCGATGGTCGAGCGTTGGCACGAAAACTTGATTCATAATACATAATAGCCATCTGCACGCTTATTGGCACGCCCCATTTTTGTTGTGTTTGTGCCGTGTCACGGTACCATTTTGGATATTGCACGAAAATATGGCAAATGTTTTCCGGGTTATCAGGTGGAGACGTTGTTGTTGTGCAGCTGTTGATGAGCAGGTTAGCGACAAAAATAAGCAGCAGTATTCCAAGAAGTTTTTTCATAGTTTTTTGTAATTGATTATTACCCATTCGATTTCAAGGCGCGAATTTTTGACCCTTTCGATGCGCGTCTCAAAGTGCGATTGGATACAATGAATTTACTATAACATAAACATAACTGAAAGTCATTTTGTTGCTTTTGGGAGCGGTTAAAATCCGACAAATTTGTTGTTCCTGAGCGCGGGTGGGAATTCAGTCATTTCAAGCAGAATAACTGTTCGAAATAGTACAATGATTTAGATTTGAGCGGTCTTTTTGCTTAATATTTTTCTAAAATACTAGTGTTATATCAATAGGTAAGACAGAAATTTTAAAGAAAAAAATAACTAATTAATAACTGTTTTGAATAGTCTTTAAATTCAGTCACGCGATTGATGAATTAAGCTGGATTTTCACCAACGACCTGCAACAGTTGTTTAAATATTTTAGGGTTGCCGCAAACAATATTGCCGGATGTTAAAAAATCTTCACCACCATTAAAATCACTGATTAAACCACCGGCTTCTTTTATCATTAAGGCGCCGGCGGCAATATCCCAGGGTTTTAAACTGGCTTCCCAATAACCATCGAGCTGACCACAGGCAATGTAAGCCAGATTAAGCGCGGCGGAGCCGGTGCGACGTATGCCACTGCTATTAGCTGAAAAATATCTAAGATATTTAAAAAATTGATCAGGATTTTTTTGCTTACCTTTGGGGAAGCCCGTGGCAATAACACATTGCTCCAGTTTGGTGCGAGCGCTCACGCGTATTCGACGTTCATTTTTTTGCGCGCCAGAGCCTCGTTCGGCAATGAAAAGATCTTGCCGTATTGGATCATAAATGACGCCAAGCTCTAAACGGTTTTTGTGCGTCATGGCGATGGACACACAAAAATGCGGGAAACCATGAATAAAATTCAAGGTACCATCGAGCGGATCAATAATCCAACAATTATCATCGCTATTGTTTTCTGTGTTCTGTAGACCACTTTCTTCACCGAGTATCGCGTGATCAGGATAAGCTTTTAGAATAATGTCTTTAATACAGTTCTCTGAAGCCACATCGACATGGGTGACAAAATCATTTTGTTGCTTTTCAGTGATTTTAACGCGATCGATGCGATCAACATATTGAGTAATAATATCACCAGCGGCTCTTGCCGCTTTAACGGCTGTATTTAAAAATGGATGCACTTTAATTTCGTCTCTTGTCTGCCATTAGTATTTGTTATGATAAACTGAATTTGTCGTAAAAGCTAGAGATTCTATTTTTCCTTTGTCATTATGGCCCGCGCGGGAATAAGCAAGTTGGATATATCACGCGGTATTAGCCGAATTAACGATGAAACTTTTTTCACATGACATTTAGATTAGAAATTTTACCGACAAACTATAGCAAATTTGAAAAAAGATGGTATGCTGTAGCAATAACAAAATAAATATAATTTAGGAGATTCCTATGACTTTTCAACACATTGACATTCCCCAACAAGGCGAAAAAATTACCAAAAACGCTGATTATTCACTGAATGTGCCTGATCAGCCGATTATCCCTTTTATTGAAGGTGATGGTATTGGCGTCGATGTCACACCGGCGATGAAACATGTTGTTGACGCGGTTGTCGCCAAAGCGTATGGCGATAAACGCCGTATTCATTGGATGGAGATTTATGCCGGTGAGAAAGCCGTAAATGTCTATGGTGATAACTGTTGGTTGCCGGATGAAACCCTGCAGGCGGTACGTGATTATATTGTCGCCATTAAAGGGCCATTGACGACACCGGTAGGTGGTGGTATTCGCTCGCTCAACGTTGCTTTTCGCCAACGGCTTGATTTGTATGTGTGCTTGCGACCCGTGCGTTATTTCAGTGGTGTGCCTAGTCCGGTAAAAGCGCCGGAAAAAGTTGATATGATCATCTTCCGTGAAAATTCTGAAGATATTTATGCCGGTATTGAATGGGAAGCGGGTAGCGCCGAAGCTGAGAAAGTGATTCGCTTTTTGCGAGAGGAAATGAATGTCACTAATATTCGTTTTCCTCAAGACTGTGGTATCGGTGTAAAACCAGTATCGAAAGAGGGGACATCGCGTTTGGTAAAAGCGGCTATTCAATACGCCATTGATAATGATCGTGATTCTGTGACTTTAGTGCATAAAGGCAATATCATGAAATTTACTGAAGGCGCTTTTCGCGATTGGGGTTATCAGGTCGCGGATGAACAATTTGCTGCTCAAACGTTAGATGGTGGTCCTTGGCGCGTGCTTAAAAACCCTAAAACAGGTAAAGATATTATTATTAAAGATGTGATTGCTGATGCCATGTTGCAGCAGATTTTATTACGTCCCGCGGAATACAGTGTGGTGGCAACCTTAAATCTTAACGGTGATTATTTATCCGACGCGCTCGCGGCTGAAGTGGGTGGTATTGGGATTGCCCCTGGCGCCAATATTGGTGATGGCGTGGCAATGTTTGAAGCGACGCACGGTACCGCGCCTAAATATGCTGGTCAGGATAAAGTTAATCCAGGCTCGCTGATATTGTCGGCGGAAATGATGCTACGCCATTTGGGGTGGTTTGAAGCGGCTGATCTTGTTGTTACCGGCATCGAAAAAGCGATTAACGCTAAAACAGTAACTTATGATTTCGCGCGCTTAATGGATCATGCTAAGAAAGTGAGCTGTTCTGAATTCGCCCAAGCAATTGTCGATAATCTATAGTTATCTATTTTTGGCGGAAAGTAATCCGTCCTTTAGTGAGATCGTAAGGCGTAAGTTCAACGGTAACAGTATCACCGTTAAGAATACGAATATAGTTTTTGCGCATTTTACCGGAAATGTGGGCGGTGATAATATGCCCATTTTCCAATTCAACGCGAAACATGGTGTTTGGTAAGGTATCAATGACCTTGCCAGTCATTTCAATATTGTCTTCTTTTGCCATTATTGCCTCATTTATTTTAGATTATCCGCATTCTGCCCAAAAAATACTATTTGTCAAGCACTTATTCTGTGATGATGTACTGTCAAGGCAAAATAGAAATTTCCGGTAAAGGGCAAAGTAGAGATTTCCGGTATGTTGATTGAAAAAGCTGTTCATGAAATAGAAGTAGAGAGTAGTTGAGCGTGCTTATTTTTGTTTTTGGATAGGAGTTGATTACG
>JBCCYM010000047.1:0-14573 GCA_039190005.1 Pseudomonadota bacterium | reverse complement strand
CGCTGGATCAGGGTTGCCCCCATTGTCCAATATTCCCCACTGCTGCCTCCCGTAGGAGTCTGGGCCGTGTCTCAGTCCCAGTGTGGCTGATCATCCTCTCAGACCAGCTACCGATCGTCGCCTTGGTAGGCCTTTACCCCACCAACAAGCTAATCGGACGTAGGCTCATCCTAAAGCGTGAGGCCCGAAGGTCCCCCACTTTAACCCTTAGGTATTATGCGGTATTAGCCCGAGTTTCCCCAGGTTATTCCCCACTTTAGGGCAGATTCCTACGCATTACTCACCCGTCCGCCGCTCGACGCCTAGGAGCAAGCTCCTATCGTTTCCGCTCGACTTGCATGTGTTAAGCGTGCCGCCAGCGTTCAATCTGAGCCAGAATCAAACTCTTCATAAAAACTGACATATATCATGTGCCGCTAACACTACTCTATAAGTAGTTTCACAACACAATAGATATGTTTTAGGTACTGTTTTGTACAAGGGAAAAACCCTTGCACGTGGATGCCTATTCAATACAAGCACCCACAACTATTGCTAAGCCTAATTTTTAAAGAACAATCTCAATCTCCCCGAGAGAGAAAACGCATTTTACTGGTTAATTTCCACTTTGCAACTATTATTTTCATTTTTTTTCAAAAAAATAGCTTTTTTGTAAAAATCGCAAATTTGACCCGATAAGTCGCCATAGCAAAATGCTACCGGGGGACGCAAAAATTGATACAACCGCTCCGGACAACTGGATCATTATAGCTTAATTAATCCCACTTTACCTAAATAAATATGATTTTCTTTGTTTGTATAAATTCACACGTCAACGTAACGCTATTATACATGGGTTGCCGGCATGTTTTTTAAGTACAAGAAATCAACGATGGCGTATGGATAATTTACATGATTATTGGCAAAAATGCCGCGTCATAAAATGCTTCATAGCGGCTAAGGCTTCCTCTTTGGCATCCATAGCGACAAGGCCACAGTCCTCAAACACTCGAAAATCGACTGTTTTCATTGCCGCGGCTGTTTTTTTGGCACTGGAAAGTAAATGTAGCGGATTAGTGGTATTACTCAAATACAAGATCGGTACTTGTATTTGTTTTACCTCATCAATAATATTTAATGCTAATAATTCATTTTGTTTAAGATGTTTATTCACTTCCGGAGTTAAAATCGTTCGCTTTAACCATTCGGGCGGAATAGGATTTTTACTACAGAATGGAATACATCTTTCAAAATATTCTTGCATTACTTCATCAGAATCTTCACAAAAATGGCGTTTGGCAAGCTCACCAATTGCCTTGCCTCCTTTTTTCTCATAATTTTTTACAACGGCATCGGTATCCAAATAAGCTTCGGTATCAACCAGTAATAATCCACCAGGTTGTGATTGAAATGTTGCCGCGTATTTCATGGCCACCCAGCCTCCCATAGAACAGCCGTAAATAAACGGTTTTTCCAAGCCCAAATGCTCACAAAATCGACCTAAATCATCCGCCCATTGCGCTAAATTCCAATTCTCCGAGTTGGTATCAACACTACGACCGTTTCCCCGCTGATCAATAAAAATAAGCTGCGCGAAGCTTGACACTTCACTTAAAAACGGGACATCATAATAGGTATGATCCACACCAGGACCACCATGTAAAGCGACAATAGTTGGTCGTTTTACTAAATGATCGGATTTAACTTCATATTCCGGTCCATAGATTTCATAATAAATTTTGACATCGCCTAAATTAGCGTAAGGCATCGTTTGTACTCCTTATTAAAATTCAATTTGACAGGCGTTTCGCACTTACGTACTCACGCCTTCCTGCATTGATCGCAGGCGCGAAGTAAATTCGCGCTACTGCGACTTAGTGGGAGAATCCCGATTCTCCCACTAAGAACCCCCATCGGGTAAAGTGTTCCACACAAAGTGCGAAACGCCTGTTTGAGTATATTTTACCAACCGTAAATTAAGAAAACAACACTACAGTTCTAGCAATAAATGAATTTATCAACGCTTAGAAACAGCAATTCTATCGCCAACACTTAAACCTGATAGCACAACCACCATACCTTGCGCGGTGTCACCCGTCTCTACCGGCACTTCTTTTAGGCGACCATTGGGCATCACTAATTTTACTGTTGTTTTTCTTTTTCGGACAATAAGCGCGTTAAGGGGGATCATCATTTGCGGTGCCGCTTCAACGTCCGTTTTTACCGTAACACCCATACCAAAACGTATTTTCTGTTTTATTTTTTCCCCCAACGATGGGGTTTTGACAACAACATCAAAATTTCCCGTATCATCTTCTGAGTCTTTCGCCACAAAGCTCATACTTGCTATTTCGCCATCAATGACCGTGTCAGGCAGCAAGCGCGTGCTTATTTGGACTTTCTGACCAATGTGTAATTTTACAATGGCATGCTGATCGACTTCCACAATCACGGAGATGTCATCAATTGTGCCAATCTTTGCCAGAAACTGCCCGGCCTTGACTTCATCGCCGACACCCAAGCTATCTTTATCGCCATCTCTTTTGCCTAACATGACACCACTCTCAGGCGCTTCGACTTCGACACTATTGAGCCCTCTTATTTTAGTAATGGCTTGTCTGACTTTATCCATCTCACTGATGTCGATATTATCAATACCTTCCAAGGTATCGGCAATGCTCTCGGTTCGACTCACGGTTTGTATTTGCTGCTCTAAGGTTTGCCTTGCCAACATATAAGTTAGCATAGTCGCGTAATAGGTTTGCTGACTCTGCCGATAGGTTTCTTCTGAAATAATTTCACTTGTATAGAGTAAATCCTGGCTTTGCTTTTCTTTCTCGGCGTTATTATAGGCGTTTTTAGCGGTGAGATACTCCGTTAAGGCTGACTGCAACGCCCTTTCACTACTTTCAATATCTATTTTATAAAGTAATTGATCTTTTTCAACAGTATGCCCAGGTATAAAATTTTTTTCAGAAATCGTACCCGCTATTGGCGCAAAAATACTGTGCACCTTTGCCGGTGAAATTCTTCCGGAAAAACGCAAGGTTTCCGCGTATGGTTGCTTGCTTACCGTGTAGTATTCTACTTTTCCCTGAGCATCTGTTGGCGTCCGCTTGGCACAGCCACTCATTGGCCCCACTAGCAAAAAAATTAGAAGACAGTTCACTATTCTCAGGCTTAGTCTATTCATAGCATTTCACTTAATATCTAATGTTAATATTCCAAATATCGGCGGTACTGTTAATTTCTCGGGCAAACGTTGCCAAATTGGTTAAATAACGGATTCGAGCGGAAATCAGATTGGTTCTCGCGGTTAATAAGGTCTGTTGCACCAGGTCAATATTATACGAGGTCACTAAACCAGCGCGATATTTTTTATTAGCGATTTCCAAATTCTTCTGTTGCAATTCAACGGCATGTTGTGCCAAATCCACTGCCGCTTTTTGGTTATGTATGGTAAAAATCTCGTTACTGATGTTTGCGTATAATAACCGTCTTTGTTCCCGCAATGCAATATTAGCTTGTTGCAGCGCGACTTTCGCCTGCACCACAGCGGATTCCGCGACCACATCATCAAACAGTTTGGTAAATCTTAAACTTACCGTTGTTGTACCACTCACCCCCAGATCAGGTAAGACTTTTTTAAAATTAACAAGGCGATCTTGGAAAAACCCCTCGCCATTGGCAGTTTGATCAACAGTGAAATCTAAATTAGGCAATCTGGCATTTCTATTCACCATCAGCGTGCGCGCGGCCAGTCTTAAAGTAATCACCGCGGTTTGATAGGGCGTATTATGTTGAAGCGCGTAAGCCTGACTTTTATCCACATTGAGAAAAATACTGTCGTCAGCCAATATGTGCTCATCATTGGACAATTCACCTGATAAATCCTTGGGAAGACGAAACTGAGTATGTTCGCTTAAACCTATGGCATTCAGCAAAGCGATCTTAGCGGTGTACACCGCGTTTTCAGCATTTTGAATCGCCACTCTGGATGATGCCACCGATGATTGAAAATCAATACGATCCGAAGGCGCCAATTTCCCAGCTTTAATGCGCAAATTAGCATCCGCCAGATTGTCCAAATTATCTTGAAGCTGGCTTTTTTGCGCCTCTAATTCCTGCACCGTTTGAATGAGATTTAAATAGATTGAAACAACACTGGTGATGGCATCCGCCACGGATTGTTTGAAATCAAGCTTATTGATAATTTCATTATCTTTAGCGTTATTTAAAGCCGCGTCGACAACAGCGCGACCAAAGCCATTTAATAATGGTTGGGTAATCGACAAAGCGACGCCAGGGACAAATGTCGCCCGACCAAAAGGGTTTTGATCACCCGGATTATTATACTCATAAGCGCCGATATAACTGGCTTTAACCATTGTACCATAGTGACTCTTCCAATCCACTTCAGGCGTCACATCTAAGGCACGCCCTGATGTTTTTTGACCAGCGTTTGTCTCTCGCTCATAATTGTAATCAACAATAAGTCGTGGTTGCGGTTGAAAAGCATAATGTTGCAACATTAACATGTATTTATCGGCAATACGTTTAAGTTTCGCGCTCATGAGCATCGGGTTACCACGCAGCGTCAGCGCCACCGCGTCGGTTAATGTCAACACAGGTAGATTTTTATCGGAAACATTCAAAACAGGCGCGCTTACTGGCGTCGCGACATGGTTTGCCGCGGAATTTGTTGTTAAAACCGCAGCGCCGGCACTTGGCGTATTGGTTTTCGCATTGACAACAAGCATTGGAAATATTAACAACAGTAAACATATCAATAATAGCTTACTGAAAACAACGCGACACGCGCTTATTTTTCTTAGCAAACCATGCCAGATAAGGTTTAAATTTAGATTTATTTGTCGCGGCAATGCTGTCATGTATCTTTATGAGGTATCGATGGATTCGCTTGGCTGCTATCCTTGATCTTAGAAGTACCATGATTTATTTTTGGCACAGACATAGTCGCCTCTCCAGGTGTCGGGACCTGTCGTTGGCAGGCCGCAACTAAAAACAGTCCCAACAACAACAGCATTGCATATTTTTCTGTTTTAAGCAGATATCTTAAAAATTTCATCAAGTGCAATGGGTATATTCATTTTTCGCCGTTGAGTCACTATCGTAATATATACCCAACCCACATCAAGATGCGAATTTACCTGCCCATTTTGATGTGTGTTGGATATATAATTTTCACGCATTGTAGCAAAAAAATCATATTGAATCAAAGTGTTATTTTCTATACGCCACTCGCTTCGTTCAGAGTGCCTCAATCTCGTAACAAGTTCAACGAATAGGACTTTTGACTTTCCACATTTTTCAGCATACCATTAAGTTCGCATCTTAAAGTATAATGGGTATAATTAAGTTCACTATGAAAAAATATTTTCAATCCATTGGGGTCATCAGTCGTCTAAAACAGGACGACACCGCCAAAACGCTTCAAGAACTGATCGAGTTTTTACAACAACGTCAATTGGAAGTACTGCTTGCTGATTCAACAGCCAAACTTATTGCCAATGATTTAGCAACAGTTGCTGATGACGTGCTGGCTAAACACTGTGATTTGATTGTAAGCATTGGCGGTGACGGCAATTTATTGAATGCCGCCAGGCTCGCCGCGACATACGATACACCGGTTATCGGCGTCAATCGCGGTCGATTCGGTTTTCTGACCGATATTCGTCCCAATAAAATACCTGAAATGATGGGCGATATTCTTGACGGAAAATTTATTGAACGCAGCCGATTTATGCTGGATATGGCCGTCTGTGATAAACACACAAAAATTGATGGGGGTTTAGCGCTCAATGATGTTGTTTTAGCGCCCAATCAAACCAATCACATGATAGAATTTGAAATAAGAGTAAATAATAAATTCATGTGTAGTCAAAAGTCGGATGGTCTTATTATTTCAACGCCGACGGGTTCAACAGCTTACGCGCTCTCAGGCGGCGGCTCCATTCTACACCCCAAAGTCAACGCTGTCATTATGCTACCTATTTTCCCGCATACACTCAGCAATCGTCCGGTAGTCATTGACGCGGATAGTGAAATTATGATTACCATCCCTGAAACGGCTAAATATTTGCCTCGCGCCAGCTGTGACAGTCAGACGCACACGCCAATAAAACCAGGGAATACTGTCAGAATTGTTAAAGCGGATAAACCCGTTCGTCTAATTCATCCCTTAAGCTACGACTATTACGCCAATTTACGCGGAAAATTAAACTGGGGACAACGACTGACGAATGGCGATTAAACCTAAGCCCAGCATAGATTTTAATAAGCATGTTAACACAACTCTCAGTCAAACATTTCGCGCTTATAGATAAGCTCAATTTAGAATTACATGACGGTATGACCTGCATTACCGGTGAGACCGGCGCCGGCAAATCGATGATGATTGGCGCGCTTGAGTTGGTATTGGGATTACGCTCGCCGGACATTATAAAATCCACAGATAATCGGGTTGAAATTACCGCCGCTTTTGACGTCAACCAACAACATGACGTCAAACAATATCTACAGGCACAACAACTCGATCAGGATAACGATTGTGTGATACGCCGCAGTTTCGATAAACACAATCGATCACGCTGTTTCATCAACGACACACCAACAACCTTACAAAAAGTAAGACAGCTTGGCCGTATGTTATTAACCGTTCATGGACAACATCAGCACCAATTATTATTTGATCGCGATTATCAACGACGCTTACTCGACGCGTTTGCCGGCCATCAACCGTTAAATGAACAAATCGCCAACACTTACCGTCAATGGCGTGATATTGAAGCGGAAATTGACGCGTTACAATCCACACAACAAAACGGCGATAATCAGATTGACTTTCTGCGTTACCAATTAGAGGAATTAGAAACATTAAATCTCAACATTACCGATCAATTAGAAAAAGAACACCATCAATTAGCGCACGCGGAGGAACTGGTTAAAAATGGCCAGGCGGTCATAAATGACCTGAATGACGATCAACCCTCCCTACTCGATCGCTTGCATCATCACTGCCAAGCATTAGAAAAATTTACCCATCTGGATAAACGTATTGCCAACACCTTACAATTACTCAATGAGGCAAGTGTGCAAATTCAAGAAGCAAATAATGAACTGAAAGATTTTTTATCTGAAATAGAAATCAACCCGCAGCGACTCAGCGACCTTGAACATCAGCTCAGCCGGCTTCATGACATCGCCAACAAACATCGCGTCACTGTTGAGGAGCTACCAACCCTGGTCGAAAAATTAAAATCTGAACTGGACGCCATTGAACATTACGATGAAAAACGCCAAGTGCTGACGCAAACACAACAAAAAATCGCGCGGCACTATCAAAAACAAGCGGACGCGTTACATCAAAGTCGCGAAAAAGCGGCCATACAATTGTCCAAACAGGTGACCGCCAATATGCATAAACTGGCAATGCCACACGCGACATTTCATATTGAATTTAACACGCATGAGAAATTTACAGCACACGGTCAGGATAAAATAAATTTTCTGGTCAGTATTAACCCCGGACAAAAACCACAACCATTAGACAAAATTGTCTCCGGTGGTGAATTATCGCGCATTAGCCTGGCAATACAGGTTATTACGGCAAAAAAATACGTTATACCCACACTTATTTTTGACGAAGTCGATGTAGGTATTGGTGGTCCTACCGCTGATATTGTTGGGGCATTATTAAAAGAACTGGCTAAGAACAGTCAAATCCTCACCATCACGCATTTAGGTCAGATTGCCGGCAAAAGTCAGCAACATCTGAAAGTGAACAAAGCGCAAACAGCCAACGGCACCAGAATCACGATAGACTATTTAGAAGGCGAGCAACGCACCGAAGAGTTAGCACGCATGATAGGCGGTATTAAAATCAGTGAACAGGCACGGCAACACGCTAAAGAAATGCTTACCGCGGTTTCTTAAGCGCGCTGCTTTTCATTAGCACGACAATCTCTACAAATACCATATAAATCCAAGCGGTGATCCAACATTTTAAAACCCGCTTTTTCAGCTATTTTGCTCTGATGTTTTTCTATCACCGCGTCGACAAATTCTTCTACACGTCCACAACGCACACAGATGAGATGATCGTGATGCTCCCCTTCATTCAACTCAAAAACAGCATGATCGCTGCTAAAATTATGACGAATCACCAAACCAGCCGCTTCAAATTGCGTCAAAACACGATAGACGGTTGCCAGACCAATATTTTCTTTTTGCTCACGCAAAAGCTGATAAATAGCCTCGGCACTTAAATGCCGCTCGGTTTGCCGCGCCAAGATCGCCAAAATTTTCATTCTTGGTCCGGTTGCTTTTAATCCAACCTGATTTAACGCCTGATTTAATTCTTGATGTGACATAGTGTGTTCTTTAATACTAGATTTCACCACAACTATTGTTTATTATATGTGCATAACAGAGATATACAAACTAAAACATGAAACAGTTTACCATCATATTACTCACACTGCTAACACCACTGCTACTAGGCGCTTGTCAGAATCTAAAACCCTATCAACCGGATACCCAACAAGGAAATGTTATTGAACAAGCTATGTTATCGAAGCTAAAAGTCGGCATGACCAAAGCCCAGGTGATAAAAGCAATGGAAGGTGAAGCGGTTTTAGAGAGCAATTTCACACCTAATCAAATGGTTTACGTGTACACTTTCCGTCCAGGCAAAGGCAAAACCACTGAGAAAAAATTGGTACTGACGTTTGAAAATGACAAATTAACATCCATAGCGCACAAGCCTGATGTCACACATTGATGTGCCGTTAGATACTATTCTACCGAACCCGTTGTCGTCTAGCCTGTTTAGGATCAATCAACAACGGTCGATAAATTTCAACGCGATCGCCATCACTAAGACGTGTATTCAATGTCGCCTTTTTAGAAAAAATACCCACACTGATATTATCTAAATGAATTTCTGGAAATTGGTTCAGTATATTTGAAGTACGGATGGCATCTTCAATGGTCGCGTTAGGCAACACATCAACCGTTTGCAAAAATTGGCGGTCAGGACGCGCGTAAGCAATTTCAACGCTAATCACAAGGCCTGCATACCCGCGGCTTTACCATACAAGACATCAGCACGTTGTATAAAAGCTTCTACCATACTAGTAGCGGCACGATGAAATAGTTTGCCGAGCAGCATTGTCATAATCCGGTTAGTGAACGCGAAAGACATATCAAAGGTTATTTCACAGCAACCATCATCACGTTCCTTAAATTGCCATAAGGAAGAAAAATGTTTAAACGGTCCTTCAACCAGGGTCATCTCAATTTTTTCATGTGTTGTTAGAAAATTGCGTGTCGTAAACGAGCGCTGCATACCTTTGGCGCTGACTTCTATCGCTGCTGTCATCCGCGCATCACTTTGATCTAAAATGTGTGTGCCTGAACACCAAGGCAAAAATGACGGATACGACGCGACGTCGTTTACTAATTCGTACATTTGCCCAGCCGTATATGGCACAATGACATGACGATGGAAGTTAGTCATATTACCTCGGAATTATTTACCATTATAGTATTGTCGCTAATCGTAACGTAATTAGCAAGTCATTCAATCCGGTTTGCGACATTGGTCTTTTATGCTATATTGCGCCAATGGCTAGCAATAAACAAAAAACACCACCAAATCAAATCGCGGCAAATCGCAAAGCGAAATTTGATTATTTTATCGAGCAAAGACTCGAGGCTGGCTTGATGCTCGAAGGTTGGGAAGTAAAAAGCCTGCGCGCTAAACGACTCAGCCTAAATGAAAGCTATGTGTTTATTAAAGACGGCGAGGCCTGGCTCTTTGGCGCCACCATTACCCCACTCAGCTCCGCTTCCACGCATGTGAAAACAGATCCAACTCGCTCGCGCAAATTATTACTGCACCGCAAAGAAATCGACCGACTCAGCAGTGCGATCAATCGCGAAGGATATACCTTAGTACCCCTTTCACTCCACTGGAAAAAAAACCGGGTTAAATGTGAAATCGGGCTGGCAAAAGGTAAGAAAAAACAAGATAAACGTGCCACCATCAAAGAGCGCGAATGGAAAATCGAAAAAGAACGCCTGTTCAAACGGCATTAACTTATTGATTTATAATAGTTTTTAAGCCATGATCTTGACAAACAAATTTTCAGTGTTAGAATAACACTATCGGGGGCGTTTTGGCTTCGACGTGGATTACAAAGTCCGCGGTGCATGTCGAGGATGTCGTGAGCCTCGTAAATCATTACGACAAATTTATAGTTGCAAAACAAACTGCAAATGATGCGTTTGCACCTGTAGCTGTTGCTGCCTAAGCAATAACCACAAGGTGTTTTCAGGTTAACCCCTGAGCGTACCCGTTTTTCAATCAGGCTTGCATGATTGAACAAACGGTCATAATGGCAAGCTCGCAGTGGATTCGCCTTATAGTGCGCTGTTAAATGATAACATAAGGCTAGCTGTTCATCTTTCCTGCCGGTCGGGAGATGGGGAGTTAAATATAGACACGGCTAAACATGTAGTACCAACGATGGCGGATTTGCGGACGCGGGTTCAACTCCCGCCGCCTCCACCATTTAAGCTATTGATAATAAAAGGATTATTTATCAGCCTCACCTTTAGAGTGCTCATATAGTGCTCATTGAAACGATAGCCATAGACAATCAGAGACAACTCACCACCTAAATACCACCCACCTTAGCCAGCGACGTTGGGCATCGCTTCCAGATAATTCTGCCAATCGTGATGCAACTGATAACCGCCCTTCACACGGCTATCCGGTAACCAACGCGCATACTTCCTCAGCGTCACCTGGGCATCCGCATGACCCATCTGCTTTGATAACCACATGATGTTCTCACCCTGCGATAGCATCATCGACGCATACGTATGCCGTGTTTGATACGGATTGCGATAACGCACATCTGCCTGCTTTAATAGCCGCATCCAGACGGTACGCCGTAATTGCTGCGAGGTCTCCCAAGGGTTACCGCTAACAGGATTATGAAACACTCGATGCCCCGATAAAAACGTATGAAAACGCTGCCCTTCTAATGCCTTCACATGCCGGTGGTAATAACATCACCTCACGTGTGTGATTCATAGACATCGTTTCAACTTCTGGAATGCTAATTCTTGGTGATAATTAGGGTTTTGAATAGGCTCATTGTCAATGTCATAATTATCTTCGACATCTGACCAAAACGGTGTTTTATCACTTAGTTCATGGGTAATGTCTGCGGGGGTTTTATTATGCAATAATCCATGAAGTCGACGCCAATTGTAAAAAAACTGCCAATCACCCAGCCCATCTTGTAATCGATTGAAATCCGATAAATCAGCTAAGGCATAAAACTCTTCTAAATCTGTTTTTTGGGATCGCTCAACTTTACCATTTAGATGAGCAGAAGCAGGTTTGTTTGGACGAAATGTCATCCCATCATATGCCATCAACTTTCTTTGCACTTTTTCTGCAAAAAATTCTCGACCACGATCCGTTTGAAGTCGCTGGATAGGAAATGGAAATTCCTCCACAATTGTATCAATAAAATCTAATGTATTTTGAGCATTAGCGCGTTTGTAAATTTTTAACACACGCCATCGAGAGCAATCATCCACTGCCGTATATTGATATATACCAGGCGCTATCTTACATGTATCTGCTTGTATCCGATCTCCAGCAATAGGACGTTGGTAGCGCTTACATTTCTTTTTACGCCTGAGTTTAACTATCGGCTTAACTTCTGCCTCAGAGAGTACTTTTTGAATAGTGGCTAAGCCTAACGAACAATTATGTAATCGTAGTCATTCAGTTTTAATACGCCGCGCACCTAAATTACGTTTTTTCCTTAATGATACTATCCAACCTTTATTTTCATTAGTTAGTTTCTCATTGGGGCTCGTATGTGGACGTTTGCTTTGATCTTTTAAGCCATCTATTCCCTTTTCTTGATAACGTGCTAAACATTTACGTCGCGTTGGTCGCGATATACCACAGCGTCTGCAAACATAACCTGCATTCTTTTTCAATTCATATCATTTAACCCAGTTTAAACGCGCTTTTATTGTACTGTTCATTAAGTCTAAATTATAGCAAATTTATTCAAATGATGTCTATGAATCACACATCTTAGGTGACCTGATATCTGTTCAAACGACCATTTCTTTTCTAACTGTCTCTCGACCACAGATCGCAATTTGGCATTGGTAAATTATCAAAAATAATTAAAATTTGGCTTGCTTTTAAGCATGGTATCTTTTATTTTTATTCTTCGGTTACCTTTATTATGAGTCAACGTTGCTTTTTTAACCTTTCCTTCGGTTACTTTTTTATGAGGCAATTCGCTCTCAACTTTTACAATTATAATATGGGGTATTTTAAGGGAGGGTTACCAGCCCATTCTAAACGGGCTTTAACCTGAGCATTCATAATCGAAGATATTTAACCAATTCATTAAACAATGTCTATTAAGCACACACTCTAATCTTCCAAGAGATAAACCAAAAATAGCGGAATACTATTCGGCAAAAATTATTCGCCTCTTTTGTTAAAAGGTTTTCTTTTGTGTTTTCACCCAATTTTTATCCATCAAATATTCTAAGATATTTCCATGACTACATGCAACTGGAATCACTTTCAGATTTCTAACAAATTGGCCAATATTATTATCTTCTAAAGTCTGTGTATATCTGTGTTCTCTCCCATGGACAATGCTTCTATCTTTCTCTAATGCTTTAAACAAAACAACTTCACTAAATCGCAAAACACCCGAAATACCTTGAACCAAGAGCGATCTTTCAGCCGGAAATGCCTGTAAAACTTTTTTGATATAATTCTCTTTATAACCTATGGACAACATATATTCCTTCGTTTTTTTACAAAGATCTATGACATCTTGTTGCTTATAATATTTTATGAGTACGTTATCTTTAATAATCGTATCAAATAAAAAAATCTCTATGCGCCTGAAACCTTGTTGTTCCAGAATATACCCCATTTCTAACGCTATTTGCCCTCCTAACGACCATCCACATAAAATAATCTTATCTGAGATTTCTAAATTAGGCAGCACATCAATATATTTCTGTGCAAGAAGATTTAAGTTATCAATCTGATGATGGTTTAAAATATTATAGTTATCTATACCAAAGCAATTATAGTCAGTTTGTAATCTTTTCGCTAGTTTAGCATAAACTTCACAACCCCCATTGCCCGGATGAATAAAAAACATTTTCTGTTTAGTGCTATTTGCAATACTTAATTCTTTAATTAAGCTGTGAGCTCGACTTTTTATAGTCACATTTGATAATAGCTCCTGAATATTTTTATATATAAATAAGCTCACAATATTAAAAGCTTTATAAGATAGAACCTCGTTCATCCTATTTACCAAGCGAATCGCTAAAATAGAATTCCCACCCAATCGGAAAAAATTATCCGTTATCCCTACACGCTCAACACCCAACAACTCTTCCCATAGCCGGCATAACTTAGCCTCTAATTCATTTCTCGGAGCACTATAGCGCTCTGATGCCACACCAAACACCGGATCTGGCAACGCCTCGCGATCCAGCTTACCATTCACCGTCAGCGGTAGTGACTCTAATTCGACATACACTTGTGGCACCATATAGGCCGGCAATTGCTTGGATAACGCTGCGATAAGATCCTCAGAATTAATATCAACAGAATTATCTTGATCTGATAACATATAATAGCCCACCAAATAGTCACTCGTTTCATTCTCACTTAACTTATGTTCTCTTGCTATCACCGCACATTGGACAATGCCTTCAATTTGACAAAGCACCTTCTCTATCTCACCCAATTCAATGCGATAGCCTCGGATCTTCACTTGAAAATCATTCCGCCCAATATACTCTAAATTACCATCCGCCAACCAACGCACTAAATCACCTGTCTTATATAACCGCGTGTAACCTTTCGCCTTATCCTCTTCACTGGCAAAAGAATTGACAATAAATCGCTCCTCAGTTAATACTGCACAATTCAAATAGCCTCGCGCTAAACCTGCTCCCCCTATGTATAGCTCACCAATTACCCCTGTCGGCACCGGATTATGATAACCATCAAGAACATAAAGCTTAGTATTCTGAATAGGATAACCTATTGAATCAATATCGCCACTCATAAAATTCGCAACAGTCGTATACACTGTTGCTTCAGTTGGACCATAGCAATTAAATAAATTCAATCTGTCTGACCAATATTCTCTTGACTTTTTGTCTAACGGTTCACCCGCATACACAATACTCCGTAAACTACTATAGTTTTCTCTAGGTAATTGTGACAGCACTATTGGTGGCAAATAGGTATAAGTAATCTTATATCTTAATAAATAATGACGTAATGCTTCGCTATCTTGCTTAACTTCATCAGATAACAAATGCAATGATGCGCCCTGTAAAATGGTACTAAATATTTCTGATACAGACACATCAAATACATATGACGTAAACTCAGTTACCTTATCGTCACTATCCAATGTATAGACTTTCTGCAAATCTAAAAGCATGTTAACTACACAACCTTGTTCCACCATTACCCCTTT
>JBCCYM010000046.1:0-14603 GCA_039190005.1 Pseudomonadota bacterium | reverse complement strand
TTACAATGTAATATTTTTTAATATCTGCATTAAACACATAACTTTTATAAGTATTCCTTAATTGCTTTAACGGCAAATATTCATTTTTTATTAACAAGCAAAGCGTAGTTTATTTGCTTTGTTTTATATTATTAATAAAAGGATTTTTATGATGAAAGACGAATTCAACCAAACAGATATCGACATTGTCGCTAAATTGCTCTCCGGCAAGAGTACACTCGGTGTTGCTTTGGATATCGGTAAAACGGAACGCACGGTACAAATGCGCTGGAAAAAAATCATGAAAAAGCTGTTATGCAAAACAGCTGTTCAGGCGGCTGTAAAAATAGGCGCGAAATGTCATGCTTATCCACCTACCAAAGAAGAAATCACTAAAATATTACGTAAACGCTAGAAATTCGAAAATTTTTTCACTTTTTTTGATTTTCTTCGTTTCCCGAAAAAAAATTATGCTAAAAATTGTAGTTATTGAAAGGAAGTAATGATTGTCACTTTTTAAAGGAGGAAAGTTATGAAGGAACAAAAGATACTCTGGCGTAATGGACAGAGTCATTATCATAAAATAATTTTTTCAGTATCACCAATGATGATTAAAGGCATCGTCATGGGGCTAGTGTTACTGCTTTTTTCACACAGCGCGTGGGCGGCAGATCCATATTCCATTGATCCTTCTGTGATGCTGGAGAATATTCTCAATTATTTAACCGGTACAATAGGTAAAACCATTGCCGCGATTGCCTTCGCGGTGACTGGCATTGGTTCGATGGTGATGGGTAAATTTTCTCGCGGGTGGTTCTATGGCGTTTGTATCGGTATTGTCATTATCTTTGGCGCCAACTTTATTCTTGATCAGATTATGGGGAGTTAGGGGATGCCGGCATTACTTTTAGCATCTCCTATTTACAAAGCCATCACGCGCACACCAAGCTTGTATGGTGTCGCGTATGACTATGCGGTGATGGAGATGATGATAGCGGGACTCGCGTTTATCATTCATCTCCCTTACGTGCTGGTTATTATTCCGCTTCATGCGATTGGTTTAGTAGCTTTTAAGATTGATCCACAATTTTTCTCAGTCTTGCGCGTGACCGTAAAATTTTGTGGTCGCGGCAATTCATCACACAAAGGCGGACGAAGTTATGATGCCAGTTAGTGTTAAACAATTTCGATCGGAACCGCGTCAGTCATGGTTTTTACCGATAACACATTTGAATAGCCCAACAGTATTTGAAACACAAAGTGGTCAGGTAGGCACAATGCTGCATGTTCAAGGGGTATCTTTTGATACGGCCACGCCCGATGAATTAAATCATTACAAACAACTATGGCATCAAACCTTATTGATTCTCGATGAAGATTGTGGTTTGTACACACATTTGTTGCGTGAAAAAATGAATGTGATCCTTGCCGGTAAGTTTGCCGATGATTTTTCAACTGAGCTTGATCGTTGTTATCACGCGCGCTTTAGACAGCAGAACGCCTATCAGAATAATTTATATCTGACAATGCTTATCAAACCCGCCGCTTTTCAAGGCTTAAGCAAATGGGCTAATATTTTTAGCGCCAATAGCGCTTCTATCAAGCGCGCGCGGGCAGCTTTTCGGCAACGTGCCATCAAGAAACTCAATGAACTGACGGATCAGATCATCACCTTATTATCTCTTTTCAAACCAAGACGCCTGGGTGAACGTGATAAGCAACTGGGATATTCAGAGCTATTGCATGTGTTGTCGAAACAGATGAATGGTTTTCGCCCACTTTATCTGCAAGCGCGAACACAGACACTACCGTTATTAGTGAATGATCAGCGTGATTATGACAAACTGAAAAAACAGTATCCACAAGGCCATATTGGACAATTTTTAGCGGCGAGTGAGCTGTTTATCGGGCAAGCCATTGAATTGCGTCAAGGCAATCGCGGTCGTTTCGCCAAAGTCATCTCGGTGAAATCCTATGGCAGCGCGACGACACCAACACTTTTTGATCGTATATTGGAGATTGATGGCGAACTGATGACCACACACAGTTATCATCCTGAAGCCAATCATATTGCCCAGAAAACCATTAAGCGCAAAGGCGTACAATTAGAAAACGCGCAGGATGCCGCTGTTTCACAACAAGCGGCACTGGATGATTTGCGGGAGGATTTAGCCTCAGAACGATTGCGTACAGGCAAACATCACCATACTGTCATGGTATTGGCGGATGATTTAGAAACATTAGATAGACTCGCGCGCGATGTACTAAAAGTATTTATTGAATCAGGTTTTGTCCCTACAGTTGAACAAACCGGATTGGAAGCCGCTTATTTTGCTCAATTTCCCGGCAATCAATCACTGATTGCCAGAGATTGTCTGGTGACCAGTGAAAACATGGCTGATTTTTTTCCTCTGCATAATTATAGAACCGGTTATCGTGATCACAATCATTTGGGTTCAGCCATCACATTATTAGAAACGCCTTCACGTACACCAGTTTTTTTCAACTATCATCGTCAAGGCTCAGGTGAGGCAAATGATTACACACCGGGTCATGCCACCATTATTGGCGGTAATGGTTCAGGCAAAACCACACTCATGGCCTTTACAGACGCGCAGATGGGGCGTTATGGTGGGCGAAGTTTTTTATTTGATCGTGATCAGGGCTTGTCATTGTATGTCAGAGCAACGGGCGGAAACTATTTAGTGCTGCATCCCGATCATCTTGCGGATTGTCAGATGAATCCATTCGCGCTGAAAGACACAAAAGCCAATCGAGCGTTTTTAACCGATTGGTTGAGTATCCTGGTCAGACGACCTGATGACAAGACATTGCCGGCATCTGTGCGCCAGGAACTTAAAGCGAGTGTGGACTATCTTTATCGTCACCTGTCACCTGAAGAACGCACACTCGCGGAAGCCATCAAACACTTGGGACGTGATTTTGATCGTCATATTGAATTGAGTGAATGGCTTGGTCATCATGATACACAAAGCGCGGTCGGCAGTTACGCGTGGTGTTTTGATCACAAGCAGGATAGTTTAGATGTTTCAGTCAGAAAATTAGGTTTTGATTTAACCTACCTGATGACACAGCCAGAAAATGTCCTAACGGCAGTGATGATGTATCTTTTTCATCGAATTGAAGAGAGTTTACAAGAAGGCGGCGAGCGTGTGTCCATTTTTGTCGATGAAGGTTGGATGGTATTACAAAACACCTATTGGGCAAATAAGCTGGATAAATGGTTGCCCACTTTGCGGAAGCTGAATTGTCATCTTGTCCTGGGAACACAATCACCATCATCTGTCGTGCAAAGTCCATTATGCGCGAAGTTTTTGGATAACAGCGCCACTAATATTTTTGCCTGTAATAATAAAGCTAACTGGCACGACTATAAGCATTTCAATTTAAGTGAATACGAGTTTGAATTTTTAAAACAGACGCCCTTGAATAAGCGATTATTACTTTATAAACAAGATAATGAATCCTGTGTCTGTCGTTTGAATTTGGCAGGATTAGACAATGCGCTGACAATTTTGGCTGGTAATCGACATACCATTGCGCTGGCTGACAACATAAGAGCGGAAGTCGGTTATCAGCCGCAGGATTGGCTACCTGTGTTTTATCAGCGTTACAAGGAGCAAACCCATGCGTAAATATCTATTCATTGTTATCATTAGTTTAGTACTACTCACAGTAAAAAAATTTGCTTACGCGACCATGCCAGTGGTTGACTATGCCGCCATTGCTAAACTGATGCAACAAGTGAATGAAATGAAACGGCAGTACACCATGCTCGAAAACCAATACCGTACCGCTGAAAATCAACTGCAATCACTTACCGGTCAGCGTGGTTGGGGTAGCTTTGGGAATAGTGATACACATATTACTAATCAGTTCGGTTACGCGCCAGATACTTACAGTCAGGCCATGAATGGGCAGGGTGGTTCAGCGGACTATCAGCAAAATCGGAACGCGTATATCGCTAATCACCATGTCATTACTGAACAAGAATATGAAAGTGGAACAACAATAAATCTTGCTGAAGATTATCATAACCGCACGCAGACAACGGCAATCACCGCAGCCAGTGCTACTACAGCCTTTAATAGCATTCAGGATAAGCTCAAAGAAGTACGGCAGCTAGCCGCTCAAATTGACGCAAGCAAGAACGATGATTTGAAATCAGCCATTGATTTGCAAACACGGGTTGACGTGCAATTAGCCTATATTCAGATACAAGCAGTGCAGTTACAAGCAACACTCAATCGTGAAATGGCTGAAGCGCATGCCAGTGAACAGGTAAACGACGCGATGCGAGCTGAGTATAACACGATAAGTAATAATTCTTAACCAGGGGAAATCAAATGATAAAAAAATTAATCATATTATTAACATCAATCATACTGACGTGTCTTTTAATGGGATGCGCGTCCTATGGACAGGCAAATTTGAACGCGCCTTGTCCGGATTACGGCGCGCATTGCGCAAAGACACCCATAAATGGTTGGAAAAATTCAAACTAAGCCATAGGAGAATGTTTAATGAAAAAAATAAATTTAATTCAAATCCTTGTTGTCAGTGTATGTTTTAGTATGTCTTTCACGGCATGGGGCGCGCGTGTTAATCCGCTGGCAAATAACACGTCAGAGAGCAACGCTTTTTTACTTTGTAAGTTGCAAGCATGCGCGGGACATACTGTTGCTTTAAAAGGTTTTAAAAATCAAAATTATCAGAACTGTATTGAACAAGCTGATAAAGTCGAAAACAAAAAAGGCGACTGCCAGAGATTTTTTAAAGCAATGCAAGCTTGCGCCAAAGCGCATGCCAAAGGTAAATTTAAATCTGTAACCGTTGCTGATATCACTGACAAGAAAACCTTAGATACCCTCTATAATGGCGCGACCGGCGTGTCAGCGGCAGGTGGTTCAGCCATTGGGATCGGCAGAAACGCGGTAGATTGTAGCAAAAAAAATTATCTCCGTTATGTTAAAGACCGAGAGGATTCAAAAAAATTTCATCATCGTTATGGTAGTCACCGATGACAGGATTAACAACGCTACAAGATTTTACCCTTGTCGCTTTAATGCATGAAGTGGACGCGCTTTTAGACCGCTTTATTTATGATGGTTACAATACTTTGTCTAACTATATTTCACCGACCTTGATGGTGATAAGCACATTATTCATTGTGCTGATGGGTTACGGCATTATGCAAGGCTGGGTGAAAATGTCCGCGGGTAATTTTGCCAAGGCAATGGTTAAAATCATTGTCATTAATGTCTTTGTATCTAACTGGGCTTTATTCAATGAGTTCATCGTCAATACCATCTATGCGTTCAACAATGGTGTTGGCAATGCCATTGTTTCGGCAGGATTGCCTATCAATGTGCCGCAAACAGGTGGTATTGACGAGGCCTTAAATTTTTCATTAAAAGATATTTTTCTTTTAGGTACAGCGTTTTGGAACGCGGCGAGTTGGCATGCTTGGGTTTATTATTTGATCGCTTTGTTTATTTGGGGTGTTGGCGCGTTATTATCAGTTTTTGCATTATTTGAGGTGGTTTTATCTAAAATCATGTTAGCAGTGCTGCTGGTATTCGCGCCGATTATTATTCCATTTGCCTATTTCAAGCCCAGTTCAAAAATTGTTGATAACTGGGCCGGACTTATTATTGCCATGGTCTTTCTGCAATTTTTTGTCATGATTGGCCTTGCTTTTGCCTTATGTCTGTTTTCTTGGCTGACAGAAGCGACAGTGGCAAATCAACATATATCTATTGGCGCGATTGGTAACTGGGGTGTTATCGCGTTGCTTGTCGTCAGTATCATGAATGTATTTCTAATACGCCGAACATCCCGATTTGCTTATGCCTTGGTTGGTCAAGGCGCGATGGCTTATGGTGGTAGAGTTGTATCCGGTGTTGCCGATTTTGCGATGGGTGGTTTGGGTCCGGCTGGAAAAACTGACAAGCGGAGCGGGAAGCGAAGTAAGCGAAGATGAACGTGCTGAACACATTTATATATAAAATTGGTGAAAACAATGATGTTTAAAAAGAAAATACAGGAAAATCAAAAACCCACTTGCCAAGAGGATTATTTTACCACTGCTAAAAACTGGTACGATGATCTGTATACGACAAGTCTTGTACGTGTGAAGCGCTATCAATTTGCTTTTTTCGTGGCAATTGGATTATGCGCTTTGCTTGCGTTGGCGATTATTGTCATGATGCCATTAAAAGCTGTCCAATTGGTGGTTGTGCATCAGGGGCAGTCTGGTTTTGCGTGGGTAGAAACAGTTAAGCCAAATCATGTTATCGCGTCGGATTGGGCTAGAACACAATCAGAGATTGCCAATTATGTCGAAACGCGTGAGGGATACGATCCTTTGCTTTATCGGCAACAGACTGATCAAGTGGTATTGTGGTCGAGCGCTCAAGTCGAACGTGAGTACGCACAAACACAAGCGACCAAAAACCCACAATCACCAATCAATACACTGGGTAATAAAGGCTATCGCACGGTTGTTGTCAACAGTATTTTGCCATTGGATAGCGCTGATCAAAATACCAAGCATATCAAAACACATCATGATCTGGCGCAAGTTAATTTTGTCGTCACCGACCATGCTTTGGCAAGTGGACGTGTTGTGAAACGTCCTTATAGCGCGATTATTGCTTGGCGATACATAGGTGTGCCGGCTACACCGCAAGCGCGGCTGCACAATTGGGATGGTTTTCAGGTCACAAAATATGTTGTGCATGAATTCAATACAGGTAAAACATAATCTTAAAAACCACAGTGATCCCTGAGTCTGTCGAAGGGACCGCTGCGGTTTTTAGGATAATCATGAGGAACTATGATGACAATTAATAAAATACTTATTTCAGCTATATTCGGGTGTAGTATTATCACACAGGCAGTGGCTGTCGATTTGCCGCAACCACAGAGCACAGATAGGCGAATCAATGTGGTGAACTATATGCCAGACAACGTTGTTCCTATTCACGGTCAGACCTTTGTGACCACACAAATTCAATTTGGTAAAGATGAGATCATTGAAAATGTGCAAAACGGTGACACCGCCGCGTGGGAAGCTTCAATCAATCAAAATTTACCTTACATGATGTTTATCAAACCAACCGCATTTGATTCCAACACCAACATGACTGTGGTCACTAATAAACATACCTATTATTTTAGTCTGACATCCAATAAAAAAGGCGCGGTGAACGCGAAAGTAAACTACGCGCTCAAGTTTATTTACCCTCATCAAAGATTAGCCGCGCAACTACAGGCGTTTACTGATCAGCAAAAAGCCGATCAAGCCGTTTTGAATGCCAAACGGCATCCAAATGACTACAACTGGAATTACAGTTTTTCCGGCGATACAATGATCGCGCCCTTGCATGTTTTTGATGACGGTAAGTTTACCTACTTTCAATTGCAGCACAATCAACCGATTCCCGCCATTTTTATGGTTAACAACCGACAAGGACAAGAACAGCTTGTCAACTATCGCCAGGAGGGGCATTATCTGATTGTTGAGCGCACCGCGCCACAGTTTACCTTGCGCCTTGGTCAGCATCATGTGACATCAGTTTTCAATAATACGCGCGTTGCTCAACTTAATAATAGCGCAATAATTGCGGAAAATGCGGGACAGGTGTCACCACCATTAACAGTAATGCCGACAGTGCCAAGCGCGAAACCGGTGAAAACAACATCAAAAAAAACAGTATCATCACCATCGGCGAAGGTGTTACCGTCAAAACAGGGTGCTGACGCAAGCTATCAAACAGCGGGACATGAATGATGGGAGATAAGCATAAAAAAAAGAAACTTGATCGGTTTAAATCTTTATTGGCAGATCAGCACACTGACATTAACACTACTGATAAAACTACAACCGCGCAAAATCAACCACGCCGTTCTGTCGTCTTTGGTAAGACATTTAACACTAATAAAATTATCTTTGCGGCACTATTTATATTTGCTGTGTTAATGCTGTTTGTGATGTTGGGGCATCGTAAAGAAAACAATATCATTGAAAAACAAGAAAAGACGCTGCGCGGTCGTTCTAGTGTTTTTTCTAACAATGCCAGACAGCTTCATCAGCCGGAAAGCGCGTTGCCGCAATCACCGCTTATTTCCAGTCTTGGTAATAATGCCCAAGCAAAGCATCGTCCGACAAACATGGATGAAAATAATCTTGCAAAACGCATGGGCGCGCCAATTGAAGTGTTTGGACAAAATGAACAACAAGCATCAGCACAAAATGAAAAAAACGTGACACATCTATTAATTGGTGGCGACGCGTTTTCACAATATGCCAATGCGCAGTCAACAGATTTAGATACGGTGACTGCTCAACGTATTACGCATCCTAATGCCACAATTGTACAAGGTGAATTCATTCATGCCACTTTGGAAACGGCGATTAATTCTGATCTGCCGGGCATGGTTCGAGCTGTGATCAGTGAACCGGTATATGCTTATCGTGGGATGAGACCTTTGATTCCAGCAGGTTCACGTCTGGTGGGGCAGTACGCGTCAATGTCCTCGAATGGCCAGGCGAGCAGTCGTGTTTTTATCATGTGGAATCGCATTATTACCCCGCAAGGCATCTCATTGATAATTAACAGTCCTAGTAGTGATTTTCTCGGTCGCGCGGGCTCGCCAGCGGACGCGAAAGACGTGCACTTTTTTCAGCGTTTCGGCACGGCGACATTAATTTCCTTAATTGGCGCCGGTGCCGCAACCATTGGTGTGAATAATCAGGATCAATACAACAGTGATGCCGCCTATAGACAAGCCATTTCAAATTCATTTGCGCAGCAGGCTGGACAGACCCTGCAATCTCAACGAAATATTCAGCCAACGCTGCATATTCATCAAGGGGCGGCGATTGTGGTATTTGTGGCGCGAGATTTGGATTTATCTGGAACAGTATTTTGATAGAGAAGATCATTGGGGGCAATCAGCTCAACCTTTTAATGGACAGTGGGAGGAGGTGGGTTAAGCCGACTGCCGAAAACTAACAATACTAATTATAGTCGTAAGAAAGTGTAGAACCGTAACATAATGTAAAAGGATAAAAATCATGATTATTGCCGCATCACAGCGTTTACTTCGCCCCTTAACACCATGGCTTGAGGATAACAGTGTCAATGAAATCCTCATCAATCGACCACAGGAAGTGTGGACAGAAAAATCGGGATGTATGACTTGTCATGATGTCCCTGAACTGGATGCTGATCATTTGCGAACACTTTTTCGCTTAATTGCCAATGAAAACCACCAAACGCTTTCAAGAGAGCAGCCGCTTTTATCAGGTAACCTGTTTGATGGTTCGCGAGTACAGTTAGTCATGCCGCCGGTCTCGCGCTATCCTTGCCTGTCAATTCGCCGAAAGGTGATGCGGCGGGTATCACTTGAGGATTATTGCGCTCAGAAATTTTTTAGCGCGGTTAAAAAAGCATCACTGATTGGTAAAGCAACAATTGATGATTTATCAGACGATGATCGCATCTTATATCAATGTTATCAAGAAGGGCGTTGGGCTGAGTTTATCCAACAGGCAATTGTTAGCAAAAAAAATATTGTGATTTCAGGCGGCACATCAAGCGGGAAAACAACATTTTTGAATGCCTGTCTGCAAGCTGTTGAGCCTGAGGCGCGACTACTCATTTTAGAAGATACACGCGAAGTAGACCTTACACATGCCAATCATCTCGCGTTGCTCGCTACTAAAGGCGAGCAAGGTGAAGCTAAGGTGACTCTGCAAGATTTGGTACAATGCTGTTTGCGTTTACGTCCGGATCGTATTGTTGTCGGAGAGATACGTGGCAAAGAAATTTTAGAATTTTTAGCGGCCGCGGCGACAGGGCATGAAGGATCTATGACCAGCATTCATGCCAATAACCCGCAAATTGCTTTTATGCGCATGACGCAGATGTATAAACTCAACAATGTCCCATCAATGACAGATGAAGATATTCTCCATGAGCTTAAAACAGTCATTGACATTATTGTCCAGTTAGAAAAAACAGCAAAGGGCAGGCGAGTGCAGAGTATTTATTGGAAATATGGTGATTTATAGACATCAATGAAATACGACGGCATAAAATATTAGAAATGTTTTGCAAATATCCTAATTTAAGTATAAAATATGATTAAATCGACAATATGGTTAGGCAATAGTTTGAAACAACTCAAGTCTTTTCCTGAAGAGGTAAAAGACGCGATGGGATTTAGATTATACATGGTGCAAATAGGAAGAATGCCCTATCAAGCTAAACCATTGAAAGGTATAAAACCCACGGTAATAGAGATTACCTGTGACCATGCTGGCAATACTTATCGAGCTGTGTATACGGTCAAATTGGGTGATACGGTGTATGTGTTACATTGTTTTCAGAAGAAATCAAAACGAGGCATAGCGACACCGGCTCAGGAAATAGACATGATTAAAAAACGCCTCAAAGAGGCGGAAACTTTACATAAAGGTGAATAAGATGCCAAAAAAAGCGATTGAATATACCAAAAGTAGTGGCAATATTTATCAGGATTTAGGCTATGCTGACGCTGACGAGAGTATGGCAAAAGCGCAGCTAGCTGTTCGTATTCATGATATTATTGAAAAACGTCATCTAAAACAGGTTGAAGCGGCTCAATTACTGAGTATTAATCAACCAAAAATTTCCGCGTTGATGAATGGTCAATTACGAGGTTTTTCCATGGAACGATTAATCCATTTTCTTAATTTGCTCAACCAAGATGTTGAGATTGTCGTGAAACCAAAACGTAGTCGCCGACAAGTACATGGACGATTGAAAATTGCGATGGCTTAGTTGGCTATTTGGTTTTAAACAAAGATATTTAGAAGAAGTAACAAAATGAATAAAGAACAAGCCATCGTTATTTTTAAAGAAAAAACTATCCGCCGTGCTTGGCATCATGAGCAATGGTGGTTTAGTGTGGTTGATGTCTGTGGCGCGTTGACTGACAGCACTGACGCGGGTGCTTATTGGCGCAAGTTAAAACAGCGACTTATACAAGAAAGTAATGAACCCGTGACAAATTGTCACGGGTTGAAATTACAGGCTAAGGATGGAAAAATGCGTGTTACTGATTGTGCCAATACCGAAGGCATTCTACGCATTATCCAATCCATTCCCTCACCTAAAGCCGAACCTTTTAAACGCTGGTTAGCAAAAATTGCTTATGAACGTGTGCAAGAAATCGAAAATCCGGAACTGGCTCAGGAACGGATGAAACAACTTTATGAACAAAAGGGTTATCCGCAAGATTGGATTGATAAACGGTTACGTGGTATAGCCATTCGGCAGAATCTCACGGATGAATGGAAAGAACGTGGTATAAACAAGCAAAGTGATTATGCTATTTTGACGGCAGAAATTTCCAAAGCTACATTTGGCATGATGCCTAATGAATACAAACAACATAAAAATCTGCCTGAGCAATCCAAAGCGAATTTACACGATCATATGACAGATTTAGAACTTATTTTCACTATGCTCGGTGAAAGAGTGACTACTGAAATTTCCAAGCAAGAACAACCGGCAGGAATGCCAGCAAACAAAAAAGTTGCTCAACGCGGTGGCAAAGTTGCCGGCACTGCTCGCAAAGAAACAGAAAGAGAACTGGGTCGCAGCGTAATAAGTCAGGATAATTATTTAAAGTTATCTGAAAGCAAAAAGCTTAAGTAAGATAAAGTGTGATAGGAAAGTGCTATAATATTGTGCTTTGCGAACTTGCTTTTGTGCAAAAATTGTTGGATTATACTTATATCCTGCAAAGGAGGGGCACAAGAAAATGATAAATACAGTTATGAAAATAATACTCTCAATCCTAATTTCTTTTTTATTAACAGTAGAAGCTAACGCGCAACAATTAAATTTAGATGTAAAACAACTTATGAGAACTTATAAAGTTCCTGTATTGGGTTATGCGATTATCAATAATAATAAAATTATAGAAGCTAAAACAGTATCAATTAACCCAAACATAAATGTAGATAATCAGACAATATTTCAGGCTGCCTCAATTAGCAAGACACTCACTACTTATGCGGCATTAAAACTAGTTTCCGAAAATAAAATTAAACTTGACCAACCTGCTAATGACTATTTAAAAACCTGGAAAATAAAGCCAAATCAATATACTCAAAAACAACCAGTATTGATTCGAAATTTAATGGATATGACCAGTGGGCTCTCTGTGTCAGGTTTTCCCGGTTATCAAAGAGGATTGAAATTGCCATCAAATATCCAAATACTAAATGGTGATAAGCCATCAAACACACCTAAAATTGATGTTTTCTATACCCCAGGGAGTAGGTATTTCTACTCTGGCGGCGCATTTCAAGTTCTCCAGCAAGTTATCTCTGATGTAAGTAAAAAGAATTTTAACGATTTCATGAATAAACAAGTTCTGCAAAAAATTGGAATGACTAATAGCATCTATGAGTATCCGCTTAAAAATGAAAAATTATTATCTCGGGCGGCAATTGCTTATACTGGCTGGGATGGTAAAGAGGTGCCTGGTGGATGGCATAATTATGCCTGTTCGGGTGCTGGTGGTATGTGGTCAACACCAAGTGACCTTGCTAAATTCGCTATCAATGTTTCACAATCTTTTCGCGGAAACCCAAAAGGATTTTTGCCTAAGAAAGTTGCCACAGAAATGTTAACACGGCAAAAAAGTACAGATTTTGGTTTAGGCGTTGTTGTTGCCGGGAAAGGCAAGGGATTATACTTTCGGAAAGAAGGGCATAATTATGGGTATCATAGTTTAATTATTATGTTTCCTAATACAGGAAAAGGAATGGTTATTATGACAAACTCTGAAACCGGTGATATTGTTATCAATTACCTTGTTGCTTACGTTGCTCATAAATTTAATTGGCCATACTATTTCCCTTTCTTTGATGAATTGGTCAAAATTCCAAATATCTAAAATATTATAATTAATAAAGCCTTAAAACCGCAGTGATCCCTGAGCCTGTCGAAGGGTTGGCGGCAAGATGAGGGTGCAACCCTTCGACAGGCTCAGGGATCACTTTTTATTGCTGTAGATTGCTGAAGTATTTTCAGAATATGAGAGAGCATGAAATCATGGAAACCTGGAATAGGCGCTTTGCTGACAGAATAGGCAAAATAAGTATCAAGACCAGGCACATAGACCATCATTGAAACGTAACCTGAAGTGAGTCCTGGCGTGAAATAAATCATACCCTCTGGTGTTTGTCGTTTAAATACGCCAAAACTATATGACAATGTTGTGTCCTTAGTAGCGGCTTTACCCGTTTTGGTGTCAATGAAATCGAAATATTGAGAAATTGGCAGGCCAGGTATAACTTTTTTAGTAAACAGTGTTTTCATCCAAGTACACATCTCACTCGGCGTCGATACTATCGCGCCGGCGGTTCGCAGCCAAGATTCATTGGGCGTAGTTTCGTCAAAGCGATTCATAAAGTAGCCATGCGCGAGTCGAGCGCGTATTTTATTGTTATTTGTTGGATAATAAAACGTATGTGTCAGCGATGCGCGCGAGATAAGTTTGTTCATTAATTTAGGAATATGTGTGTTAAATACTTTTTCCACAATCATGCCCAGTAAAATATAATTGGTATTCGAATAAGCCCAACCTTGTCCAGGTGGAAATTGAGCGGGGCTGTTGTACGCTAATTGTACCAGTTCTTTAGCTGTCCAAACTTTGCCGTGATAAGTCACTAAGTTTTTCCACCAGTGAGGGGTTTTATCGTAGTCGAGAATACCGCTAGTTTGATTGACCAGTTCTGAAACAGTAATCTGTTTCCATTTTGGATATTGCGGTAAATATTTACCTAATGGATCTGTCAATGAAAGTTTATTTTCTTCGATTGCTTTGGCAATTAAGGTAGCAGTGTATGTTTTTGTAATACTGCCTACTTTAAACAATGTAGTCGCTGAAATTGGGCTTGAATCATTGCGGGCAATTGTGCCTGCTACAAAAGTTTCAGGTTTAGTTTTTCCCGGTAAAAGCACCGCGAGTGACACTGAATTGATATTGAATTGTGTTTGTGCCTTGTGAATTACAGCGTTTAATTTTTTCTGCAATGGTGTCAACGCACTTGCTGTGTTGGCAGAGAGTAGAAAAAATAAAGCAATTAAAAAAAGTAATACTATTCGGTTTGTTTGCTTTTTCATTTGAAACACCTGTGTTCGACATATAATGTTTTGTTTATTATCTCTTATTAAATTTTTTAACACAATAGCCACACATAAACTCAATTTTGCTATAGTGTGGCAAGTAAGTAAATAGGTAATTTTACTACTCTATCAAACCCAGTCTTTCCACAATTCTGCCGCGAGGCGTTAAGCAGAATGAGGCGATGCGTCATCTGATCCATTTAGTCACTCTTCTAATAAAAAAGTTATCAGTGGCATTTTAACATATTGCTTGAGAAAAACCCGAGGTAAACACATCTAAATTTTTTAGATTATTGTTAATAATCAAGATCAACAACTTACCTTTAGGTGCATTTACTCTGGAAATAAGCCAGATTAGCTAGATTGATTAAATGATTTTTGATATATTTAGAGTAATTAGAAATTATA
>JBCCYM010000045.1:0-15056 GCA_039190005.1 Pseudomonadota bacterium | reverse complement strand
TGCTGGGTTATTCTGTTCTGAATAGCTTGATAAAGGCTTGAGCCGTGTGCGGTGAAAGTCGCACGCACGGTTCTTAGAGGAGCCAACCTCAGCAATGGCGTTGGCTTACTCGACTGCGGACGGTTTTCAACCTTTAGAAGATATAAACCACCGCACACAACGATAACTATATTTGTACTATAATAATAATTAAATTAAATCATAAAACAAAAGGTGATTATTATGGTTAAGTTAAGTAGGGCTTTTCTTTCTTTGGCTATCGTGATTTTAATCTGCACTAATGCGTTTGGCAGCACTGCCTATACTAATTACAATGTGCAGTTAGTTGGCGCTAATGGCGTTACAGTAGTAAGATTTGATGATAATCAAGTAACCCCTAATTGTGGCAGTGCCACTCAAGATGGTTGTGTCAATCAGACAACTAGTTCTGGCGATCCAGATGCGGCAATAAAATTACCCAACCCTTATTATGTTAAAATTGATCAAAATATGGGGATTCAAATTACAATTAGTGCTAACCAAAATGTTTTGAATACACCTTATGTCCAAAATAATTATGTAAAATCATTTGTGACAAGTCCTGAACAATCTGAAATTGAGGCCCAAGCAAAGAATTATAGTGTAACACCTGAATCTCTAAAATTTGCAATTAGAGGAAATTTAATTGTGAGATATAATCATGTTGAATACCCTTTGAATTTAATAATTGCAATGGAAGAAAGTGATACTTACAACCGATGGTGGGCTGCTTGTGATAACGGAGAAGGAACAAATAGTATGCCCCCTCTTGATAATAGCAAAGAAACAGGGATAGGTATGAAATGCTTATTTTCTGATCCTAATACCGGTGCTCAAAGATATTTTTACATTGGTTACTATGGTAGTGACCCTGGAGAAGTAGGTACAAATAATTTGTTTGGTGTACTTCCGGGAGAAGAAATAAAACCACCAACCACTGTAAAATTAAAACTAGTCAATAATTTAAATAATCAAATTCACTTTGCTGGGAAGTCATTAGAAGGCGGATATAGTAGAGTATTATTGAATTACCCAGCTTATCACAGTGTAAATCAAGTTATTGATCCTGAAATGAATCCAGATTCTTTATGTAGTTTGACTATACAAAATAAAACTGCTTTTTTGTCGGCGACTAATTATGATGACCCTATTCCTTGTAAAATTTCCTCAAGTGGAAATGGAGATAATCTTGAATATACTCTGACAATCAATCCTGTGGAGTGAAAATAAGGGTTTGATTGCCTATGCGGATGGGTTTTCAACCTTTAGAAGATATAGACCACTATTTATCAAATAGTTAACATGGGGAATCGGATAATTTTTCTGTCAAAATAACCCGCCATTATCAACTTCTATCCTTTTGATTTTTAATGGATTATAATTTGTTAACGTTAATTTCCGTCCGCATAGGCAACCAGATCCGTAGGTGTAAATTTTGATTTATTTTTGTAAAAAATCAAAAAATGTTAAATCTGATATGAAAACCTTACTACACGCCAATTTTTTCAAGAAAATTAACCACCGTCATCAAATAGTCTTTTTGCCGGTCAACCCAAACAAAATGCCCACTTTCTGGAATAATTGTCAATTGGCTTTTTGCAATTAGGGTATGCATTTCCTTAGCCTGTTCAGGTCTATTTATCCAATCTCGCTCACCGACAACAATACAAGTTGGACAAGTAATGGCGAGCAGTTGCTCGCGCCAATCAAAGCTGTGTAAAAAACCACCTGGTCCGAAACCAGCCAAAGCAGCGCGCGCGTTATATCGCACCTTTTTATTTGCCGCGTGAAACGATTTTCCTTCTTTCGCCACCAGGGAATAGCATGGTGCCATAGTTTTGAAATAGTCTCTGAGCTGATCGTCAGTTTCAATATATCCAGATAACAACCGTTCAAACGCGTCAACCTGCTCTTTTGTGCCGATTTTCGCCAATTGTATCCGCGCGGCAGCAATAAATTCGTGGCTGGCGGCGCCAGCAACAAGAATAAGCACCTGCAGATTCATACCATATTTAATGGCATAACCTTGAGCCACCATACTGCCATAAGAAGTGCCCAAAACTATTATATGATCAAGATCAAGTTGTTGGCGAAGATCTTCCACATCATCAATGTATACATCCATCGCGTAACATAAACCATTGGCTAATGAACTTTTACCACAACCCCTGGGATCAAACATAATGACATCGGCATACTCAAAAAAAGCCTCAGCCTGTTTTGAGTAGATTGAATGATCACCACCTGGCCCGCCAGGCAGCAACATCATTGTTGACCGTCTTTTTGTGGTCGCTTTAGCTCGGTATTTCACATATAAATTATCGGATGGAATATCGTCTCTTTCTTTTGTTTTTATAAACATTAACTTTACTCTGTCTCAATATGTCAATCTATTTTAGCGCATAATATTCGACAGCCAATTCTTTTTTTGTTACAGTCTGCGTCATGAAATACGATATTGTTGTGGCATTTTTTGGGGTATTGGTTTTTACTGGTTTATTTCATCATTTGGCCATTCGTCTGAATTTACTTGATACCCCGGGCGGGCGCAAACAACATCACGGCGCGATACCTCTTATTGGTGGTATTACCATGTTTCTCGGCTTTACCTTCGCGATTTTTATTCTGCCAATTTCACTCATGCCTTATCGTCCTTTTTTCGCGGCGCTTGGTTTAATTATGATTATTGGTATTTTGGATGATTTTCATGAAATATCGGCCCGCGTAAAATTAATGATGCAGATTATTGCCGCGCTGATTGTCATCTTATTCGGCAATACCACAGTACATCAACTAGGGGCTTTATTGCCTGGTCTAACAACCCTACATCTGGGGTATTTAGCCATTCCTTTTACTGTCATTGCCATTGTTGGCATTGTCAACGCTATCAATATGATTGATGGTATTGACGGCTTAGCCGGTGGCGTGTTACTGATTCAGTTTATCAGCTTACTTTTTCTGGCTATCCATGCCAATCGCCTGTCTGATGTCAGACTACTGCTATTATTGGTCACCGTATTAGTGGCATTTTTATTACTGAATTATCCTTTGCCAATCCGCAATCGCGCGATTATTTTTATGGGCGATGCCGGTAGTATGTTTCTCGGCTTTTGCTTGGCATGGTTTTGTATTCATTTATCACAGATTAAGCCTGTGGCAGCCAGCCCAGTGGTATTTTTGTGGATAATTGTTATCCCATTATTTGATATGAGCGCTGTCACTTTCCGGCGCATTTTTCACAAACGCTCTCCTTTCTCACCGGGGCGCGACCATATGCATCATATTCTACTTGATCTTGGCCTAAGCGTGCGTCAAGTCACATTTATTTTGTATCTTATTTCCATTGTTATGGCGGCTATTGGCATTGCCTGTCATCTTTTAGGCGTGGCGGATAGTGTTTTATTTATAATAATTATACTCTTGTTTATCGCTTATATTGTCCTATTGAATTATCTTTTAAAATGGACAAAGCAAAAGAATTAGTTAACGATTAATAGTATTGAGTTGTTTGATATACGCGCGAAAACCATCGGCAAGCTCGGGATGTTTCAAGGCGTAATTGACAGTCGCTTTAAGATACCCTAACTTGCTGCCACAATCATAACGCTTTCCTTGAAAACGATAGGCGTACACACCTTCTTCAATAAGACGCGCGATAGCATCTGTTAACTGAATTTCATTGCCGGCACCAACTTCAGCGTGCTCTAAATAGGCGAAAATGTGCTGACTTAGAATATAACGCCCAACAATACCAAAAGAAGAAGGCGCCTGAGCGGGTGTCGGTTTTTCAATAAGCGCGCTGGCTTCGGCATAGCTGCCTATGTCTTCAAGATGAGTCTGGATATCAACAATGCCGTACTTATCACTATCTTCCGGCGCGATTTTTTCCACAGCCACCACACTGCCACCGGTTTTTTCATAGACCGACATCATCTGTGTTAAACAAGGTCGCGCGCCACTTTCAATCAAATCATCCGCTAATAATACCGCGAATGGTTCGTTATTTACCGCCGGCTTGGCGCAGAGTATGGCATCGCCAAGACCTTTTGGTTCAGGTTGTCTGATATAAATAAATGACACATTTTCGGAATATGTCGCGCGTATCTTTTCTAATAATGCTGTTTTATTGCTTTGCTGTAATCGAGTTTCCAGCTCAAAATGTGAATCGAAATGATCTTCAATGGCACGTTTGCTATAGCTGGTAATAAAAATCAGCTCGGTAATCCCAGCAGCAATGGCTTCTTCCACGGCATATTCAATCAGGGGTTTATCAACAACCGGCAACATTTCTTTAGGTGTCGCTTTTGTTGCTGGAAGAAAACGGGTACCCAATCCGGCAACCGGAAAAACCGCTTTTTTTATCTTTACGCTTTGTCTGTTGGCTGATTTGATTGAAGCCGAGGGATTTTTTATCTTTGTCATCCTCTGTATTTTAGTTAGAGATATTATGTCATACAGTTTAGCTGAAAATTTAGCTTAGTGCAAATTCAGACAAGGTCTCCAATGCACTAACATTTTCCTTTATTTTTATTTAAACTAGACATAAAATTAAGTAAAATCATAATTTAATAAATAACAATCACTTACAAATCTTCGTATTAACTTTGACATGACTCTTTTAGCTTACGGCATCAATCATAAAACGGCTGATATTGCCCTGCGTGAACGGGTGGCAATAAATGGCAGTGATATTGCTGAAATACTATCGGAATTACTCGGTTGTAACGCGATTTCTGAAGCGGTTGTGTTATCAACCTGTAATCGTACTGAAATTTATGCCGATGGCAAAAACAGCGACACGCTGCTGGAAGTATTGAGCAAATATTGCAAATTAAACCCGAAAGAATTACAGGATGTGTGTTACTGCTATCAGGATCAGGATATGGTGCGTCATGTCATGCGTGTTGCTTGTGGTCTTGATTCGATGGTATTGGGCGAACCACAAATTTTTGGCCAACTCAAAACCGCTGTGGCAATCGCGCAGAATCAAAATGCGCTCGGTCAACAATTATCACGTCTTTTTCAGCAGGTGTTTAATGTGACCAAAATGGTACGCACCCAAAGTAAAATTGGTGCTTGTCCGATCTCGGTTGCTTCAACAGCGGTTAGTCTTGCTGAAGATATTTTCCCTGATCTTGGCAATAATACCGCGCTCATCATTGGCGCTGGCGAGACAGGCGCTTTGGTCGCCAAGCATCTGAAAAAACGACATACCGGCAAAATTATGATTGCCGGTCGCCACCTTAACAAAGCTCGACAGCTTGCCAGCGAGATAGATGGTTGGGCAATTGAACTGCAACAACTTAATCACTGTCTGGCTGAAGCGGATATTGTTTTTTCAGCTACCGCCAGTCCGACAGCATTATTAGGCAAAACCACTGTTGAAAACGCCTTGAAGTATCGCCCGGGGCATACGCTACTGATGATTGATATTGCCGTGCCTCGCGATATTGAAGCCGCTGTAGGTGAGCTTGATAATGTGCGCTTATACACCATTGATGATTTAAAAAATATTATCGCGCTAAATACTAAAAGTCGCGAACATGCCGCGACGAAAGCCGAAGAAATGATTATAGAAAACACCAAGAATTATATGCAATGGTTACGCTCTCTAAGTTCTGATAAAAGTATTCGCGCTTTTCGCTCGCAAGTCGAAACTTTACGTGCCAGAGAAATCAAAAAAGCGTTAAAACGCTTGAAAGCTGGCGAACCGGCTGAAAATATAATAAACTACCTGGCTAATTCTTTAACCAATAAATTGATGCATCCACCCAGTGTTAAATTGCGTGAAGCGTCGCGCGCGGGGCGAACAGAATTTATTGTGCATTTCAATCAGCTGTTTGACCTTGATGAAAACCGATAGTCACTATGAAAGATTCGATTAAAAACAAACTTGAAACCATTGTTGAACGCCACCAAGAATTATCGGCGTTGCTTAGCGACAGTGACGTTGTTGCCAATCAAAATCAATTCCGCGAGCTGTCCAAAGAATACGCGCAGCTCGAACCGATAGTAAGCTGTTTCAAACACTATCAAAAAGCGCTTGCTGACCTTGACAGCGCCCGTTCCATGCTTGACAGCCAGGACGCGGAACTACGACAATTCGCGCAAGAAGAACTGACAATTGCTGATAAATCCATTCAGCAACTGGAAAAAGCGCTACAAATCCATCTACTCCCCAAAGACCCGAATGACAGTTGTAATATTTTCTTAGAAATACGTGCCGGCACCGGCGGCGATGAAGCCTCTCTCTTTGCCGGTGATTTATTCCGGATGTATTCCCGCTATGCTGAAACACGGGGCTGGCAGTTGGAAATTGTCAATCATCATGATGGCGAGCATGGCGGATATAAAGAAATTATTACCCGCGTCATTGGTCAGGATGTGTATGCTAAACTCAAATTTGAATCCGGCACACATCGCGTCCAGCGGGTACCGACCACAGAATCTCAAGGACGCATACACACCTCCGCTTGCACGGTGGCAATACTACCGGAAATAGAAACTGTTGATGCCATTACCATTAATCCGGCAGATTTGCGTATTGACACTTATCGCGCCTCTGGCGCGGGTGGCCAACATGTTAATCGCACCGATTCGGCGGTGCGTATTACCCACACACCTACCGGCACGGTGGTTGAATGCCAGGATGAACGTTCACAACACAAAAATAAAGCGCGTGCCATGAGTATATTACAGGCTAAACTACTTGCCGCCGAACAGAGCAAACAACAGCGGCAACAAGCCGAACAGCGCCGGCAATTAGTTGGCAGCGGTGATCGTTCCGAGCGCATTCGTACTTACAATTATCCGCAGGGTCGTGTCACCGATCATCGTATTAATCTTACACTTTATAAACTCACCGACATCATGTCCGGTGAGCTTGAACAAATTATTCAACCATTAATACAAGAACACCAAGCCGATTTATTGGCGGCCTATGACCATTAATAGCCTGTTAAAGCAAGCCGTCGTCTTATTACAAGCGCGTTCACAAACCCCTGGATTAGACGCGGAATTACTACTCGCCCATACGCTTGGCTGTCAACGCGGTTTACTATTTACCCACCCGGAGCGGCTTGTAACAAGCGAGGAAAATAATTGTTTTCAACAATTACTGTCGCGACGAAAACAAGGGGAGCCGATCGCTTATATTCTCGGTCATAAAGCCTTTTGGTCTCTGGATTTAACGGTAAACAAACATGTCTTGATTCCAAGACCGGAAACAGAGCTTCTGGTTGAAACAATTCTATCGCTGTATGGTCACCAACAACGCATTCATTTACTGGAACTTGGCACCGGCAGTGGCGCGATTTCGCTATCTATCGCCACTGAACGACCGAACTGGCATATTATCGCGACGGATAAAAGTGAGAACGCGTTACAATGCGCCATCACTAACGCTAAACAATTGGCAATTAATACTATCCAGTTTATCCATAGCGATTGGTACGCGGCATTAACACCACAACGATTTGATATCATTGTCAGCAATCCACCTTATCTTGCCGACAATGACAGGCATTTTCACCAAAGTGATATACGCTTTGAGCCAAGAATGGCCTTATCCGCTGGTAAAGATGGACTGGATGCCATTCGCAGTATTGCTAAAGAAGCAAACTATTGGCTTAAATCACCAGGATATCTCATTCTTGAGCATGGTTATCAACAATCAAACGCCGTTCAAGACATTGTTAGCCATCATCATCTGCAAATTGTGAATACCTTTTCAGATCTTGCCGGTTTGCCACGCGTTAGCTTAGCTAAATACGTCAATCTATAGTATTTACCTACTATTATATTGCTTAACAATCATTTTTTGAGTATAAATGCTATACTTTATTACTAACTAATTTGAGTACTGGAGGCAAACCATGGCCACGAAAAAATCAAAAACTACGGCTCGAACAGCCGCTACCAAAAAAACCGCTGCTAAAAAAACCACAGCGCGCAAAACCACTGCCAAAAAAACTGTTGTTAAAAAAACCGTGCCCAAGAAAAAAACTACCCTAAAAGCTAAACCTAAAAAAACTACCACTAAAAAAACCACAGCGCGCAAAACCACTGCCAAAAAAACCGCCGTTAAAAAAACCGCGCCTAAGAAAAAAACTGCGCTAAAAGCTAAACCTAAAAAAACTACCGCTAAAAAAACCACAGCGCGCAAAACCGCCGCCAAAAAAACTGCCGTTAAAAAAACCGCGCCCAAGAAAAAAACCACCCTAAAAGCTAAACTTAAAAAAACTACCGCTAAAAAAACCACAGCGCGCAAAACCGTCGCCAAAAAAACTGCGCCCAAGAAAAAAACTACCCTAAAAGCTAAACCTAAAAAAACTACCGCTAAAAAAACCACAACGCGCAAAACCGTCGCCAAAAAAACTACGGTTAAAAAAACCGCGCCCAAGAAAAAAACTGCGCTAAAAGCTAAACCTAAAAAAACTACCGCTAGAAAATCGTCCATTGCTAAGACAGCAACCAGAAAAAAATCAAAAAAGACTGATAAACTGGCTATCGCGCAAATTATCGACACAAAAGCGAAAGATACATCGCCAACCAGCGCGCAATATATGACTAAAGATGTTCTCGAACACTTTAAAAATCTACTGATGACTTATAAAAAGCAGCTGATGGAACAAGTTGACAGCACCGTGGATCATTTAAAAGACGATTCATCTAATTTACCTGATATTAATGATCGCGCCACCTTTGAAGAAGGACTCGCTCTTGAGTTACGCGCGCGCGATCGCGAACGGAAATTGCTCAAAAAAATCAACGAATCTTTACAGGCTATTGAAGATGGCGAATATGGTTATTGTGAAGCATGTGGCGTTGAAATTGGTTTACACCGTCTTGAAGCACGCCCAACCGCGACACTGTGCATTGACTGTAAAACAGTAGAAGAAATAAAAGAGAAACAAAACGGCTAAGTTTATGCTTCGGCCTCCAGGCAAGCTCAGAGAACAACTTATTGCTTGGTTCCTAGCTTAAATCCGCATAAAAATTAGAAACGGATTGAGGACGGCTTGAAGGACAATGGGTATGTATTTTAATTAATACATACCTCTACTTCGCCGTCGAGCGTCAATTGTACGTTGTTTAGTATCAACGATGCTCGCCAGTTTATCACGCCAAATAAGTTGAGATTGTCCATCACAGCTTAACATTAAGCATGTTGTATTAAAAATCTCAAGGTAGCCTTTCAAACACAAGCCATTTTTTAAATAAACTAGCGCGACATGGCGCTTTTCTTGAATCGTCTTTAAATAATCCTCTTCAAGTTGACTAACAACCATATACGAATGTCTCCATAATTATCTTATTTACTAATACTCATCACATCAAAAATCAAGCAGGGCCATTTGTGGCCACACACTTTCTTATAAAATAATGTGTTACATTTAATTTTCTCTAAATCATCCTGATTGACTCATTCAAATGAGGGAATAATTATCTACTTATTCTTTAACGTATGCCACTTTCCGCGCATAACGTTAAAAATAAATCACGTCATTATGACTCTGAGCGAATAATATTTTTCTAGAAAATTATATATGTCAAATGCCTTTTATTCTTTTCGCCCCTTCGACGAGCTCAGGGACCGCCCTTCGACAGGCTCAGGGACCGCAAGTTTACAGTGGCCATCCTTAGGTAGGTAAATATTTTGACGCCACAGACTGCTTATCATACTACAATTTTACAGCTTGAAATGTATTGAATACAGAACAATACTGTTTTGTATGTTCGCAATCAGCACAAAACATATATTTTATATTATTCGGTGACGATTATATAACGACAATATTCTATTTGCAAGCAAGCACTTACCATGCAATTTGCTCACATTTTCTTGATATTTTGTATATATTTTTGCAAAATTTAATGACTCAAATTTAGCAATACAACATTATGATAACTGTTTTTTGGCGATGTGTTTACACGATTTTATTTTACCTCGCATTGCCGTTTATTTATTTACGCCTGCTTTGGCGCTCTCGACGCTTGCCTGACCTGCGTCAACGTTTAGCTGAACGTCTCGGTTTTTTCACCATCACAAAATCAGACCAACAACAGACGATTTGGTTACACGCTGTCTCGGTGGGCGAGACAATGGCAGCTATACCACTGATTAAAATAGTACAGCAACAGTATCCTGATATTAAAATTATTATCACCAGTACCACATCAACCGGTTCGCAACAGGTCATAAAATCGTTCGGCGACAGTATCGCCCACCTTTACATCCCTTACGATGTGCCTTTCGCCATCAAGAAATTTCTTCGCAAGATAAAGCCAAAGATAGCTATTTTCATGGAAACGGAATTATGGCCTAATTATTTGTATTATCTGAAAAAATATCACATACCCATCATGGTCGCCAACGCGCGTTTATCAGAAAGATCGGCGACAAATTACGCGCGTGTCAGGAATTTGATACGCCCATTAATCGCTAATATTAATCTGGTGGCGGCTCAAACTGAAGCGGATAGCAAACGTTTCTATGATATCGGACTGTTACCGGGACGCAGTGTGATAACCGGCAACATGAAATTTGACCTAAAATTACCTGACACGCTCGATCAACAAGCACAAGAGCTATCTCAAAGCCTGGGTCAACATCGTCTTATTTGGATCGCGGCGAGCACCCACGCGGGTGAAGAAGCACCCATCCTCGCGGCGCATAAACAAATACAGCAAAAATTTCCTGACAGTTTATTGCTGTTAGTACCAAGACATCCAAACCGCTTTGCTGAAATCATCGCGCTATGCCGTCGTGATTACCGTGTCGCGCTGCGCAGTGATAGACAGAATTGTCCACCAGACACTCAAATATTCATAGGCGATAGCATGGGGGAACTGCTATTATTCTACAAAGTTGCCACTGTCGCTTTTGTCGGTGGCAGTTTCGTCAATGTGGGTGGGCACAATCTCATCGAACCAGCCGCCTGTGAACTGCCCATTATCAGTGGTCCCAATCTTTTCAATTTCACCCATATCGCCAAATTGCTGCAACAAGCCCAGGCACTAGAGATTGTTGATAACAGTGATACACTGGCAACTGTTGTTTGCCGTTTATTCAATAATCATATCGAACGACAACAGCGAGGAGAACGCGCGCGCGCGGTTGTTGCCGCCAATCAAGGCGCGGTAAAAAAACATGTTGATTTAATTAGGAGTTTATTGACTTCATGACACAATCAGTAAGTTTACTCATCCTATTGGGATTTATTTGGGGATCAGGTTACACGATCGCGCGCTATGCCATGACGCATGGCGTACACCCTTTAGGTTATTCATTTTGGCAAGCTTTGGGGCCGGCAATTTTGTTGTTATTGATGACATTACCCTATTGGTATCGCCGACGAAAATTTCTGCTGCGCCCTTGGCGTTACTACATTGTTACCGGCGTGCTGGGCATTGCTATTCCCAATACAAATATGTACTTTTGCGCCCCTCATTTGCCCGCCGGCATTGTCGCCATTATGGTCAATACCGTGCCTTTAATTATTTATCCGCTGGCACTGTTGGTCAGACAAGAACGTTTTAATTATTGGCGCATGATAGGGGTGATCTTAGGTGTCATTGGTATTATGATGGTTGTGATACCGACAGCTGATTTAAAAAATAATCTTACCACGCACTGGTTACTGATTACCTTGATAACACCTTTGAGTTTTGCTTGCTGCATTGTTTATATTAATAAATATCGCCCCAGTGGCATCAATGATTTATTTTTATCCGCTGGCATGTTGACTGTCGCCAGTTTAATACTGATACCACTGGTTTTCATCAGCGGCGAATTTTATCCCTTAAGCTTACCGCTGACTAAAGTCGATGGCATTGTCATACTTGAAATTGTCTTATCGAGTATTGGTTATGTTTTGCTCTTTCGTTTGATAAAAATCGCGGGACCTGTTTTTTATAGTTTAGCCAATGGCGTTGTTTGCCTGACCGGTTTATTTTGGGGACGATTGATTTTCTCGGAAAAAATGAATGCCATGATCATCATCGCGGTTATTTTTATTTTAATCGCGATTATTTTAGTCACAACACAAAAGCAAGCTTACACCAATGAATAAAGGTATCCTCTATCGTTTAAAAGAATACGCGAAATTAATGCGTTTCGATCGTCCCATTGGCATTTTATTATTATTATGGCCAACACTTTGGGGCCTATGGTTTGCCGCCGCCGGCCATCCGCCGATTAAAATTTTGATCATTTTTGTGATTGGCGTTGTGGTGACGCGCGCTTTAGGTTGTGTGATCAATGATATCAATGATCGTCGTTTTGATAAACATGTGCAACGCACCAAAACACGCCCTCTAGCACAACACAGCATTCATTTATGGGAAGCCTACTTAATTTTTATCATTTTATCTATTATTGCACTGGTATTGGTAGGCTTACTTAACCGTCTAACAATTTTACTGGCCATCATTGCTTTCGCGCTGATTGCTATCTATCCATTAATGAAACGCTTTGTTTATTGGCCACAATTATTTTTAGGCTTAACTTTTGGCGCCTGGCCGATTTTAATGGGCTATAGTGCTATAGAAAATCGTTTGCCATGGCTATGTTTGCTGCCAGCCGGCGCGGTATTTTGTTGGACGGTCGCTTATGACACAATGTATGCCATGGCCGACAAAGAAGACGATCTAACGATAGGTGTTAAATCAACAGCCATATGGTTTGGCAAGTACGCGCGATTGTGGATAGGTTTATTTCAGGCGGCAATGATAACACTGTTAGTTATTTTTGGCCTTATTACTCACATCGGTTTTGCTTATTATATTGGTCTGTTAATCGCTGTTATTTTATTTATCTATGAGCATCAATTGATAAAATCAGAGCGGCCTGAGCAGTGCTTCGCGATGTTCTTGCACAGTCGTTGGGTTGGCGTTATAATTTTTGTTGCTGTCGTCGTTGCGTATTTATGAGCTTTTTGCTTCGACCCTTCGACCCTTCGACAGGCTCAGGGCAAGCAGGCTCAGGGACCGCGGGCTCAGGAACCACCCTTTGATGGGTTGAGGAGATATTGACATGATATTAAATATTTTACAAATCTGGTGGGTATGGATTATCCTGGCCGTTATCTTTTTTATCTTAGATTTAATCTTTGCCCGTGGCTATTTGTTAGTCACTGCCATAGCGGCAGTTATCATTGCGATAGCAACCTTACTTTTTGGCAAACATTCCTGGTACTGGTATGATTCATCGTTTGTTGTCATTGTCATTATCTTTGTCGTTGGTCTTGCTATTTACAAACGCTGGGCGGCCCGTCATGATAAGCTTGAACATCATGAACGCCACCATCGTTTTATTGGTGAAAAAGTTAAGCTTAAAACACCGATTGTCAACGGTGAAGGGCAAATTAAACTGCATGATACCATATGGATAATCAAAGGCGAAGACATGCCTAGTGGCAGCACCGTAGAAATTACCGCGGTCGATGGTGTGATTTTACACGTTAAGGCATTATCAGCGGACTTCTAGCAGACTTTCCAGTGTGAATGCTTTATGCTAACTGACGGTTTACCATTTTTTTGGGTGAGATAATCAATACTGGTTTTCATATCATCAAGCAAATTATCAATGAGATCACGACTAAAATGCTCCCTAACAACAATACGACAAACAGCGATGTGTTCAATATTTTTTGGCAAGGTGTAAGCCGGAATAATCCAACCATATTGGCGTAATTTTTCAGTCAGTTCAAAAACGCTAAATGGGCTATCTGGCTTCATTTTCCACACCACAACAGGCAGCGCGTTCAACTTACTGATGGTTTCAAAAAATGCTATCTTTTCGATTTCGTGCTGCAAGTAGTTGGCTCTGTCTTTCAAGGAGCACATAATTTTAGTGTAACCTGAGATCCCTAAGCGAATAAAATTGTAATACTGCCCGATAATGTAAGAAGAGGGTCGAGAAAAGTTTAAGCAAAACGTTGGCATCTCGCCCCCAAGATAATTGACATGAAAAATGAGATCTTTTTGCAGAAAATCTTGACTACGCCATAATACCCAACCAATGCCTGGATAAACCAAACCATATTTATGTCCGGAAACATTGATGGACACAACACGTTTGACTCTAAAATCCCAAATCAGATCCGTTTGGACAAACGGGGCAACAAATCCACCGCTGGCGGCATCAACATGAATGGGAATATCAAGACCGGTCTCTCGCGCCACATCATCGAGCATATCACTGATTGCCATGACATTCTCATACTCACCCGAAAGTGTACTGCCAAGAATAGCAACCACACCAATGGTATTTTCATCGATAAGTGGTCTCGCGCGCTCAGCGCTTAAACTATACTGGTTTTCTTCAAGTGTCACAAATCTTGGCTCGACATCAAAATACCGCGCGAATTTATCCCACACGACTTGCACATTGATGCCCATGACAATATTAGGTTTATCACTTGGCAAACCAAGTTGCTGCCTCTTTTTACGCCAACGCCATTTCATCGCTAAACCAGCCAGCATAATCGCTTCAGAAGAACCGACAGTCGCCGCGCCCGTCGATTGCAAATTACTGTCAGCATGATAAAGCCTGGCGAGGATATTGACACACCGTTTCTCTATTTCCACTACATGGGGATACTCATCTTCATCGGCTAAATTGAGGCGAATACTTTCCTGCATCAAACGCTCAGCTTCAGGTTCCATCCAGGTAGACACAAAAGAAGCGAGATTCTGTGACGCTTTTCCATCGAGCTGTAATTCATCATGAATAAGTTGATAGGCTACTTTCTCAGGTAGACCTTCTTCAGGCATGGCGTATTTGGGAATAGCCATATCCATATATCGTGAACTATAAGTGACACCGATAATGTCATTGCTTGCTTGTACTTTTTTCATGATTTTTTCTTAGTTTTATAGTGAGTAGTGTATTATATCAAAAAACATAAGTAATATTGCCATTTTCGACTAAAAACCCAGGGTAAACGCATCTAAATTTTTTAGGTTATTTTTTGTATATAAATCATAATGTTATCAATATATCAAAAATTTCGGGATAATAGCAAAAATGCCCC
>JBCCYM010000044.1:0-15421 GCA_039190005.1 Pseudomonadota bacterium | reverse complement strand
GTGCCTTACCGCTTGGCGACACCCCAAAAATTTTCTGAGCGCCTATTCTGCTGTTTTTGATCTGTTTTGTCAAGTCCTATAAACCTAAAAAACCGCGGTGATCCCTGAGCTTGTCGAAGGGTTGGCGACAAGATGAGCGTGTAACCCTTCGACAAGCTCAGGGACCGCCCTTCGACAAGCTCAGGGATCACCGCGGTTTTTAGGTCAAATTATCTGACAAAAATAAATTGACATTATTGTCCATAATTATTAATTTATACTGTCTTGAGTAAATGCTCGAATACTATGTGGAAACAGCTTAGTTGATGTTTGCGAGACATATATGCAAGACTAACGACTAACATAAAAAAATGTTAAACCTTTGAAACTGGTTTGAGATAATTTATCAATGAAAAAAATATATTTGGCAATTGCTTGGCTATTGATTATTTGCTGGTCGGCTTCAGCGTTTGCTTATTCAGCGTCATTTGATGTGCCGCCAAAACACTGGGGTTTTACAATGGGCTATGATGGCACAGTAAAAGGGTTTACCGCGGGGCTATCTTATTTTCCATGGAATAGTGTCATTGTGAGTCTCTCAGGTAATACTGAATGGGTAAATGGTGGTAGTCCGACACAATATTTCTTCCTGAGTAAGCTGGGTTTCAGAAAAAATATTTTGCATCAATCTTATCTTACCTTTGGGGTGAATGGAAATTTTGGTTATAGTAATGGTAATAATTCATTGGGGATCGGTCATCAGTACCTTCTTGGTCCTTATATGGGTATTGATCATTATGTCACGCGTCGAATATTGCTGTCTTTATCCGTCATGCCTTATAGTTATCAGCGTTTTACTAGTGGCAGAGATAAGGGGAAAATTACGCAAAGCGTATTCAGTAATGGTGCCATAAATATGTCTTATATGTTCTGGTAGATTCCTGTGCAGATGTTAAACTAATTAAATTTTACTGATTATGAGCAATTTAGAACAAGAAATCGAACAGCAGATGGGTGAACATCCTGTTGTTCTATATATGAAAGGTAGCCCAGATAACCCTCAATGTGGTTTTTCTGCTCGCGCCGTGCAATTGATACAGTCTTGTGGTGTTGAGTTTTTTTATGTGAACATTCTAGAGCGCCTCGATATTCGCGAAGCATTGCCTAAAATGAAAAATTGGCCCACATTCCCTCAGCTTTATGTTTATGGTGAACTTGTTGGTGGCTCGGATATTATGATTGAGCTATACAAAGAAGGTAAGCTGCAACAATTACTTGATGCCAATAGCCAGCAAGAAGCGCAGGCGCTTTTACAGTCATTATGATTTTTTCCTGTGACAGTTGATAAGTTTTTAATTTATAGAAAAAAGATGTCTTAGCGCTGTAAAACAAGAAATCTCTTTTGTTTGCAATAACAAACTAGCCCGAATCACAATCAACTAAGGTGGCGTTAATGATGCTAAATCAAACCAGAGATGACACTGTGTTGGAAAACGATAAAAAATTATTTGAAGTGCAAGCAAACCAGGGCGTGCTTGTCGGCCGTTTTCTGACAACGCCTGAACATGAAAATCAGGGAGGCAGCATTTTTGGCGGGTGGTTGGTCGCGCAAATTGATCGTCAGGTGAGTATGGTTGCGATCGCGCGCTGTCAGGGAAGGGTTGTCACCAAAGCAATCGATCAGTTAGAATTTATAAGACCTATTTTATCTTACCAGCTTGTTGATATTTATGCTAGGTTGATAAAACAAGGTCAGACATCGGTTTGCTACCAAGCCGCCCTGTTTGCGGGTGACCGTCATCATCCTTCTGAGTTAGCTATTCGTGCCAATTTAACATTTGTTAGGATTAATGAAGCAAGAAAACCAATTGCGATTAAACCTAATAACCGAAGTTGATCGCTAATCGCCCTTCGGCAGGCTCAGGGACCGCCCTTCGACCCTTCGACAAGCTCAGGGCAAGCAAGCTCAGGGATCACGTTTTGTCGCCAACCGCGGTTTTTTAGCTTAATCGTACTTGAGCTTTTGCCGTGTCCTTTATATATGTTAGGACTATTTATTGCATTAATTTTAAAATAATGTAAATTTTTACTTGACAGTCACGTTTTTTATCATCAAAATCCTATTTCCTAGCTATGAGCTTGGATAAAGCAAATAAATTTTATTTTTTGATAAAATTTATTTGACAATAGTGCGATATTGCATTATCGTCACTTTATCCTAACTTATTGTTAGGATGTTTATGTTTATAAATTAATTTGTTTCTTTGCAAGGAGATAAACACTATGAAATTAAAATTTGCTGTTCCGCTCGTAGCACTCAGTGTTGCAAGCTCTGCGGCGTTTGCTGCGGCTTATCAGCCAGCGAGTCAAGGTTCTCAAGGGCAGGCAACTGCTACTTCAGCATCTGCTCGATCTATGTCTATGTCAACGATGCCTCAGTACAATTCTGAAATGCAACGTTATCTTGGCAACAACAATACCATTTCAACTGCTTTCTACGGTCAAGCACTAGCGCCTAGAGGTTCTGTTGCTGACGCTTTAGAAGGTACAGGCAGTTGGATGAATGCTATCCGCATGAGCTTACTTGGCAGTGTTGATTTGTTTGGTCAAAGCCGAACTAACTACTTGGTAGGTAATACCCCTGGTAGTTTGAATTCATTCGCGTTAGAAGCTCGTTTGAACATTGACGCGACTGTAAACGAATGGGTTAGCGCTCACGCGAGTGGATTATATGCTTCAAATGGTACTAGAAGTACTAATTCTTCTACTAACTTTGATAATGACTTCACTGGCAGACAACCTAGCGGTATACAAGCTGGTTATGGTTCACGCTATTACGCGACGGCTGCTAACGCAACCAATGGTGATCTTGACCAAGCTTATATCACTTTAGGTAATACTAGATCATATATCCCATTCAGTCTGACACTTGGTAGACAATATTATTCTTTTGGTCAATATGACTTGAATACAATGTGGCCAACCTTGACTCAAGAATTCTCAGAACTACGCGGGACCGGGGTTGAAGCTCGTTACAACGGTAACTTAGGTACCAATAATGTTGGTGTGATCAAAGCTAGAGTTTACGCGCTTAATGGTCTAAACAGAGTAAGTCGTAATGACAACCTCGTTCGCAACTATGGTATTGAATTGGGTTACGGTAATTACAGGCATCCATTTGGTGTAGATTTGAGTGCCGGTTTAGTCGCTAACATGAATGATGTTGGTATTATTTCTGTACAACGTATTAGTCTTACTAATAACACTATTAGAGTGAGATCAGGTTATAACAAAAGTGTTCCAGGTTTAGCTGTGAATGGTAATATATCATTTAACCAGCAACTGTTCTTAAGTGGTCAATACGTTGGCGCTTTACGCGGATTTAATCGAAATGACTTTGTTTACAGTGGTTTTGCTAGCTCAACTAAACAAGCTAGACCATCAGCGTACATGGTGAAAGGTGGTTACCGCTTCAAGATGTACAATCGTGCTTCTCAGTTAGCGCTTAGCTACCAAGGTACTTCACAAGCAAGTGCTACTCCTGGTGTCCTTGGTAATACTGCTGGCACTTTAGCTACTTTCAACTTGCCTAAGCATCGTTACAACGCCGAGCTTAATGTTGGTGTATTGAAAAATACTCAATTTAGCTTGCTAGCTAACTATGATCAGGCATACAAAACAAGTGATAACAATACTGGTAGAGATTCATTCACTGGTATGGCGCGTATGTCAGTATTCCTGTCATAATCGTCGACAACTGTTGTTGTTTCTTGAAAAAACCCACCGCAAGGTGGGTTTTTTCTTTATTGTCGAATAGCAGGGAGCAGAGGCAAAACTTATCTTGATTGAAGTACAGCTTTGTCAGTCGAAAGAATGTTCCTGAGCCTGCCGAAGTCCCTGGGCTTGTCGAAAGGGTTGAAGGATGGTTCTTGAGCCTGTGGTCCCTGAGCTTGCTTGCCCTGAGCTTGTCGAAGGGTCGAAGGACGGTTCCTGAGCTTGCCGAAGGATTAATCTATAACAGTAACCCGCCAAAATTCAATAGCTGGTCGTTCATAAGGGTGCGCCTTAATAATCGCGTTAATGACAGTTTTTATTGAATCTTCTGAACACAGCATTTCAACACGATATTCTTCAATCTGAGTGAGTTGATGACATCTACCAATAGATGGATTCGCGTTTGTCATCGGTAAGAATTGTCCCATTCCTTTTGTTTGCCAACAAACTTGACTGTAATGATCCTGTGTGCCGGCACCGGCGGCAAAAGCGGCTGCTTTTGTTTGTTCTAAACCTTCAAACGGGACAAAATAGACAAGCTTTAACATGTGTTTTAATTAAAATTAAGTATATTAACTGTTGATAGATGCGATTCGTATAGAGAATTTAAGCATCTACACTTTTAACAGTATTATTCTCATCCATCTGTTTATTTTCTTCTGTGCTTGGTGGATTGCTTTGATTATTATTTTGTGTTTGTGGTTGCGGACTAGTAGCTTGACGTAGTGCTTCAGCACTGTTCGATTGCTGGTCTTCATTCTGATTTTCGTTTAATTTTCCTGGCGTGCTGGGTACTGTATTATCTAAATGCTGAGCGATAACATTATCGCAGTTAAGTTGATTGAATTCCCGTTGTAATGTAGTTTGTCTTTGTGTTGTTTCCAAGGTGCTCTGTCTGGTACCACTATAGTTGCTACCGGCAAAGATGATTTGTTGGCGCAGACCAACACATTGCATATAAGTAGACGAATAGCTTTTGTGATGATGAAAACTGGCGCAACCGGCAATGAGTAGGCTAAATGATGTGACAAGCAGGGGAAAACTAAATTTTTGCATAAACGCTACCTTCAATAAAACTCGTGATAGTATTATTTACTTTGTTCACGCGCATGTCAAGTATACTGATTTGAAAGAATGTTGACAGTGGCGCTATATCTTTTTACTATCAATACTATATTAAACCTAAAAATCGCAGAGGTCTCCGAGCTTGCTTGCCCTGAGCTTGTCGAAGGGTCGAAGGGTGGTTCCTGAGCTTGTCGAAGGATTGATCGCCAAGCTCAATGACCTCTGCGGTAAAAGTATTGAGGGCATTATGGCTGATTTATCTGAACAAATTGTATCTAATTTACTAGCGGAACAACGCAAGTCTCGGCGTTGGAAAAATTTTCGTTTCTTTATCTGGGTGATTATTTTACTGCTTATTATTAGCTTGATTTACCGTTCGTCAAGTGAAACCAGTGAGACTTCCGGCAAAGGCGGTCCTTATGGCGCCTTGGTTAAAATGAATGGCATTGTCGCTGATGGTCAGTCTTTTTCTGCTGAGAATATTGTACCGTTGCTGACAGTGGCTTTTGAAAATAAATCGAATAAAGTGGTTGTATTGGATATCAACTCGCCGGGTGGTTCACCGGCGCAAGCGCAGATTATTTACGATCAAATTATGGCGCTTAAACGTCAATACCACAAACCGGTTATCGCTGTTGGTCAGGATATGATGACATCGGCCGCCTATCTGGTCGCGTCTGCCGCGGATAAAATTTATGTCACCCCGGAGACCATTACCGGTTCGATAGGTGTGCTGATGCAGGGTTTTGGATTTACCCACGCGATGGAAAAATTAGGGATTGAAAGACGTTTATTTACAGCGGGTAAAAACAAAGTATTAGAGGATCCTTTTTCACCTCTGAAACAAAGCAGTGTTGATAGAATCCATACGATACTTCAGACAACGCATCAAGTATTTATTGATGATGTTGAAAAAGGCCGTGGCAAACGCTTAAAAACATCCGATAGCGAACTTTTTTCCGGTAGTTTTTGGCTGGGTCAAAAAGCGGTCGCGTTAGGCTTAGCCGACGGGATTGGTAACATTTATTCAATAAAACCAAGCTTAGGCATTAAGAATTACCAATACTATCAGCCACAAGAACCATTATTAAAACGCTTAGTCGGACAGACAGCCACCGCCGCGATTGAAAAAATACGCTTGTTGGCTTATGACCATCTGCAGTTTTAAATCCAAACCCTTCGACAAGAGCTCAGGGACCGCCCTTCGACCCTTCGACAAGCTCAGGGCAAGCAAGCTCAGGGACCGCCCTTAGGCAAGCTCGACGTATAGATGGCTGAGCTTGTCGAAGCCCAAAGCCTACTTTTGGGAAGCTTGTTAAGCCCTTAGGCAAGCCCAGGGACCGCCCTTCGACAAGCTCAGGGACCGTGTGGAAGTATAAGGCGCGAAATGTGGAATTAAGCTTGATTAACATTCTGCCAATAATCTTCAATACTACCGGTAAACGGTTTACAGTTTCCATTACGTATTAAGTAAAACTCATCAACCAGTGTGCGCAGTAAATGACGGTCATGGGCGACAACAAGCAAGGCGCCACTGTAATCCTGTAAGGCGAATGTTAAGGCTTCACGCATATCCAGATCTAGATGGTTGCTAGGTTCATCTAATAGCAACAAATTGGGTTTTTTACGAATAATCAGCGCTAATGCCAAGCGAGATTTTTCGCCACCGGAAAAATGTTGAATAGAGGATAAAGATTGATCGCGACTAAAACCAAAACTGCCGAGATAATCAATGAGTTCTTTTTCTCGCGCGCTTTGATTCTGTTCATAGAATAGTGACAATGGACTTTGATGAATGGGTAACTCATCAACCTGGTGCTGGGCAAAATAAGCGATTTTGGTTGAGGCCGCGCGTGTTATGTCGCCAGATAATGGTGGTAATTTCCCGCATATGGCTTTTATAAGCGTACTTTTGCCAGCGCCATTAATGCCCAGTAAACCCAAACGCGCGTTGGCGACAATAGTAAGGTTGATATTGTACAATACGGTGTTATCGTCATAGCCAAGGTTCACTTTATTCATGACGACCATTGGTGAACTCATTTTTTCTGGTGGATAGAAACTAAATCGGAATGGCGATTGTTCTCGGATAGGCTCAACTAATCGCATACGTTCTATCATTTTCAGACGACTTTGCGCCTGTTTTGCTTTGCTTGGTTTGTAACGGAAACGATCGACAAATTTCATCATATGAGCAATCTGTTGTTGCTGTTTTTTATATTGGTCATTTTGCCGTATAATCCGCGCGGCGCGTTGCAGCTCAAATGATGAATAGTTACCGGTATAGATTTTCATGCGTCGGTGCTCAATATGAGCAATCGCGGTGACGGTATTGTCGAGAAAATCGCGGTCATGTGAGATTAACAAGATCGCGCCGGTATAATCGGTAAGAAAATTTTCCAGCCACATGATGGCTTCCATATCAAGGTGATTTGTCGGTTCATCGAGTAATAATAAATCACTGGGGGCAAACAGACATTGTGCTAAATTAAGTCGCACACGCCAACCACCGGAGAAATGTGCCACCGGTCGTTCAAAATCATCAGAGGAAAATCCCAAGCCATGTAAAATCTTTGCCGCTTTTGCTTGAGTGCTGTAGCCGTCTAAATCGGCAAGTTGAATATGACAGTTGGCCACTGTTTCATAATCTTCTGTTTTTTCCGCGTGAGCGAGTTTATCAAACAAATTTGCTAACTTTTTATTGCTGCTGATGACATAATGTAACGCGGTATCATCAAGTCCGGGGATTTCTTGGGATAAGCTGCATATACGTGTGCCGTTTTTAATGGTTATCTCGCCTTTGGCGCATTCTAATTGATCAGTAATTGCCGCGAATAAACTCGATTTACCACAACCATTGGCGCCAACAACACCAATGGTATTTTTTTCATAAACATTGAAACGACCTGTTTCAAAAAGTAAATTGCTACCTCTGGCAATGGCAACATTCTTTAACTGTAACATAATATACCTCGTTTAAGCTTCTGTAGTATTTTAGAAATGAATGATAAAACAAGCACTTTCTAGGCGCCTGTTGGAAATAATACTTAGCGTAAGAACGCTAAGTACAACGAGGATGGTTCAACCTAAAAACCGCATAAAAAATAATTAAAATTTACAGTACAACATTGCTGGTTTCTGGCGGCCATTTGTCGGCCAATGCTAAGGTGTCAGCAAGCGGTAAAATGCCAGCAGTATTGGTATTGCTGGTTACCGCCGCGCCAGCAGTACAAGAAGCGAGTAGCAAGCATTTTTGCATATCCCAATCTTCGTGGATGCCATACAACATACCGGCACAGAACGTGTCGCCGGCACCGCAAGTATCAATAACACAGTCAGCAGGAATTTTCAATGGATTTTGATGGTATTGATTGCCATCACAGTCCATCGCGTAAGAAGATTCTGGTGAGTGGATCACAACCGTATTTTTAACGCCTAATCTAAGCATTTTCTCAGCGGCATTTTTTAAACCGGGTAGTGACAAGCGACCGTGAACACGACGAATTTTATCTTTAGTAATTTGTTCGGCTTCAAATTCATTACATATCAGGTAATCGGCGTAAGGTAGTGCCGGTAACACCAATTTTTCATAAGACAGTGATGGATTGCTGATAATATCAATAACAGTTTTTATACCGGCTTGTTGTACGTCATGTAATAAACGCGCCGATTTAACACCATAGGTTTCATCTGCCGCGTCCATACCAGCTAAAATCATCAAATGGCCTAAATAAAATAATTTGACCTTTGCCGCTTTGAGTTGATCAATTGACACATCTTCTGGTTTAAATAAATCATTGACACCGGGACAATGAAACTGAGTGCGAGAGCCATCTGGTAAAATCATGGCATCGGTAAAACTGGATTGACCAGGTACTGATTTAACAAAATCCATATTGATATTCTCTTCCTTGCAAAGTCGCATCAATTCTTTACCACGTAAGGTTTCGCCAGCAATAAGACCCATACCATGTAATGGAAAATCTGGTTGGAGTTTGGTTAAAGCCGCGAGCGCGTTGAGGGCACCCCCGCCAATGGAAGGGACGGATTTGTAGATCGTGGTATGACCACTGATCTCAGGATAATACTTAATAAATTTACTGCGGTCTAATACCCAATTACCCGCGCACGCGATGCCAGACATGTTGTTATACCCTCCCAAATTGTAATAATTTGATAAAACCTTGAGTTTCTAAAGTAGGTGGCGTGCCGCTCTGACCTCTTTAGCTTTTTTGAGTTACCGATAAGCCATCTGATTTGACGCTATCAGTCAATATAGCGGATTATCTTTTCGATATCGCTTATATCAATATGTTCGCTATTATCGCATTTTCTTGATTTATATTCAACTGTTTTATCACTTAAGCCGCGATCACTGATCACCAGACGGTGAGGAATGCCGATCAGCTCGGCTTCGTTGAACATCATGCCTGGACGTTCTTGACGATCATCAAGCAACACCTCAATGCCGCTATCTTGTAATTGATGATAGAGTCGCTCCGTTGCCTTTTTCACCTTTGCCGATTGATGAAAACCAATGGGGATGATAATGACAGCAAAAGGCGCGATGGCGCTTGGCCAGATAATACCTTTATTATCATGATGTTGTTCAATCGCTGCCGCGACGACACGGGAAACACCAAAACCGTAACATCCCATTAACATATTGATTCTATTTCCATTTTCATCTGTAATGGCGGCATTGAGCGCGGCAGTATATTTATCCCCAAGCTGAAAAATGTGACCAACCTCAATGCCGCGGGTGCTTTTTAATTGTCCTTGACCATCCGGGCTGATATCACCGGCTTTTAGGCCAGCTTTTGCGGCAATTTCGACATTGGCGGCGTAAGTGCCGGCATCATTGTAAAGAATTTCATCTTCGCCAATATCAGCTAAAATTTGGAATTCATGTGAAGTGCCTTCGCCAATATTACCACCATCCGCCGAGACCGCTCGGAACGCTAAGCCAAGATTATCCAAAATACGATGATAGGCTTTAAACATGCGCTGATAAGTTTCATTGAGGCTATCATTACTCAGATGAAAAGAATAGGCGTCTTTCATGATAAACTCGCGCGCGCGTAATATACCAAAACGTGGTCGTATTTCATCACGAAATTTGTTAGTGATTTGATAAACCGTCACTGGCAATTGCTTATAACTGGAGAGTAACTGCTGTAAGGTTTTGGTGACGACTTCTTCCGCTGTTGGCGCGTAACAAAATTCCCGTTGGTGTCGATCTTGAATTTTTAATAACTCATTCCCGTACGCTTCCCAGCGCTTGGTTTGATGCCATAATTCCGCCGGTTGAACACAAGGCATCATGATTTCCTGACAGCCGATGGCATTCATCTCTTGACGTACCACACGTTCTATCTTCTGTAATACGCGCAATCCCAATGGCAGCCAGGTATAAAGACCGGAGCTGAGTTTGTGAATTAAACCAGCTCTTAGCATCAGCTGGTGGCTGACGATTTCTGCTTCTGCCGGCGTTTCTTTTCGAGTGGTTAATAATAATTGGCTTCTATACATGATAATTTCTGTAAATAATATTGCAATACCGTTATTCCCATATTTCCCCGTCATTCCCGCGAAGGCGGGAATCCAGAAGAAAAATGTTTGTGCCTGTAGTTTGTTCTCTGGATTCCCGCCTTCGCGGGAATGACGGATAGATTAATTTTACTCATCAGGCGGCACATAACCCGCGGGTTTGTCACTGCCTTTGCCGAAAAGAAACTTTTCCATCTCTTCAGCAAGAAATTGACGCGCTTTAGGGTCTAGCATATTCAAGCGGTTTTCATTAATCAGCATGGTCTGATGCGCTAACCACTGTTGCCAAGCTTCTTGACAGATATGCTTATAAATTTTCTCACCCAATTCACCAGGATAGGGCGCGAAATCCAGACCTTGTGCTTCTTTATTCAGTTTTTGACAAAAAATAATACGACTCATAATTTTAGTTTTTCCAGTAATCGTTTTACCGGTTGTGGCAAACCAATGGTTTGCTTATTGGAACTATCATACCAAAGCATGGTTTCTGATGCCATGATTTGCGTGGGCAATTGATCAATTTTTATCAATAAAGGCGTAACCTGTAAATGAAAATGGCTAAATGTGTGACGGAAAGCCGTTAATGGTTCTATTAGCATGGGTGTGACAGCGAAATGCTGCTGACAAAATAGCGCAATGTCGCCATCAAATTCATTTTGGTATTCGGGAAAGCTCCATAATCCGCCCCAGATGCCAGTCATCGGACGTTTTTGCAATAGAATCTGTTGCTGTGGTCCCTGTAACACCAGCATGATGGTGGTGCGAGTGGGTAATTTTTTGCGTGGTTTTTTATAGGGGATCTGCTGCTGTTGACCCGTCTGAAAAGCAACACAAGTTGTCGCGATCGGACAGGCTGAACACAAGGGTTGCCGACGTACACAGATCATCGCGCCTAAATCCATCAATACTTGGGTATAATCGGCGACCCGTTGTCGCGGGACAAATTGTTCCGCCAGTGTCCATAGCTGTTTCTCGGTTTTGCTGTCATTAATAGGATCGCTAATGCCGCAATAACGGCTTAGTAATCGTTTGACATTGCCATCAAGAATAGCCGCTGGTTGATTGAATGCTAAAGACAGAATAGCGGCGGCGGTTGAACGACCGATGCCAGGTAATTTTTGTAATGCGTCGCGGTTATCAGGAAATTTGCCGGCAAATTCAGTCATAAGCATTCGCGCGGCGCGATGGAGATTGCGCGCGCGAGAATAATAGCCTAGTCCTGTCCATAAATGTAATACTTCATCAAGGTCGGCAGCAGCCAAATCGCTCACTTGAGGAAAGTGCCGCATAAAACGTTCAAAATAGGGGATAACCGTGCCGACTTGAGTTTGTTGCAGCATGACTTCCGAAATCCAAACCTTATAAGCGGTTTTATTTTTTTGCCACGGCAAATGCTTGCGTCCGAATTGGTCATACCAGGCGAGAACGGTTTGTTGAAACTGCTGTTCCGTGGTCACAATTTGTTTTTTTCCAGTCGTTTTAAGAAAACACGCATTTCTTTAGCCGCTTGAATATCGCCTTTGCTTTCGGCTAATTCAATACCTTGATGATAACAGTCGATTGCTTCATCATCTTTATGTTGTGCTGCTAAAGCGCGACCTAACAATTTCCACGCGGCGGTGTATTGCTGGTCAAAATCCAGAGCTTTTTTTAAATGCTGTTCCGCTTTGTCGTAATCTTTATTTTGTAGATAATGGCTGCCGAGACTAAAACGCAACATCGCATTATCCTGTCCTGCGGACAATAATTTTTCCAGATTATCAATTAAAGCACTCATCGGCTCTGGTGTGACTAAATATCAATATTAACCGCTGACAAGGCATTTTCAACAATAAAATCATGGCGAGGTTTGACTTGATCACCCATCAATGTGGTAAACATTTGATCAGCAATGACGGCATCTTCAATACTCACCTGCAACATGCGTCGGCTACTCATATCCATGGTGGTTTCCCATAATTGTTCCGGATTCATTTCACCTAGACCTTTATAGCGTTGTATATTCTGTCCACGTTTTGCGTCGTCAATCAGCCAGGCTATCGCTTGAGCAAAACTTTTTACCGGCGATTGTTTCTCACCTTTCTGCACAAAGGCGCCATCTTTTACCATGCTATAAAGCTCTGCCGCCAGTGTGGTCATGCTGTTGTAATCACTTGAGGTCAAAAACCCGTATGAAAAATAACAATCGACTTCAACACCATTTAAACTCACCTTAACCGCTGGTAAATAGCTGTGGTTTTCACTGTCTTCCGATAAATTGACGGCATAGGTATGCAGTTCGGTGCTGATATCATTTAAACGTTGCTGTAGCGCGTCACACCATGTGGTCATGCCTTGTTTGTTGGATAATAAACTTGTGTCTAAGGCGTCAAGATGCAGCATTTGCTCTAAAATCTCGCGTGGATACAGTTTTTCACCGCGGCGCAATAACTGATCAAACTGCTGCTGTCGCTTAACCAACTCGGACAAACGCTCACCACTGATTGCCATAGCGTTAACATCGCCATAAAACGCGGCTTCGTTCAAGGCTTCGGCCATGAGAAAGCGCTGTAATTCATCATCATCTTTAATATAACGGCTTTTTTTGCCTTTTGAGATGCGATATAGCGGTGGCTGGGCGATATAAACATGACCGCGAGCGATAATTTCCGGCATTTGTCGATAGAAAAATGTCAGCAATAACGTACGGATATGCGAACCGTCAACATCGGCATCGGTCATAATAATAATGCGATGATAACGTAGTTTTTCGACATCAAATTCTTCCCGTCCAATGCCGCAACCCAAAGCCGTAATCAAGGTGCCGACTTCAGCGGAAGAAAGCATTTTATCGAAACGGGCTTTTTCGACATTTAAAATCTTACCTTTCAAAGGCAGAATCGCCTGACAACGACGATCCCGTGCCTGCTTGGCGGAACCGCCGGCGGAATCACCCTCGACAATAAACAATTCTGATTTGGTCGCGTCTTTTTCCTGGCAATCGGCTAATTTGCCGGGCAAACCGGCGACATCAAGCACACTTTTACGGCGGGTCATTTCTCTGGCTTTACGCGCTGCCTCACGCGCTCGCGCGGCGTCAATAATTTTTGACACAATCGACTTTGCCTCGCGTGGGTTTTCCACCAGAAACTCATGCAATTTTTCCGCCATGGTCGATTCAACAACCGGTTTGACCGCCGACGATACCAGTTTATCTTTAGTCTGCGAAGAGAACTTAGGATCAGGCACTTTCACCGATACCACCGCGGTTAAACCTTCACGGGCGTCATCGCCGCTGACTGAGATTTTGAATTTCTTAGCGTAACCTTCTTTATCAATATAAGTATTCAGAGTCCGGGTCAAGGCCGCGCGAAAACCGGATAAATGCGTGCCACCGTCACGCTGGGGAATATTATTGGTATAACAGAAAATATTTTCCTGAAAACCATCATTCCATTGCAAAGCCACTTCAACAATCATCTGGTCTTTTTCGGTCAGAAAATAGAAAATGGAATCATTAATTGCTGTTTTAACCTTATGCAGATGTTCAACAAACGAACGGATACCGCCTTCATACTGGAAAGTATCTTCTTTGCCATTGCGTTCATCTTTTAAATGAATCGTAATGCCTGGATTCAAAAAAGATAACTCACGTAAGCGTTTAGCGAGAATATCATAATGGAAAACCGTATCGGAAAAGACTTCTTTGCTCGGTAAGAATTTTACCGTTGTGCCGGTATGTTCCGCGTCACCTATCACCTTGAGCGGCTCATCGGGCTTACCGTCATGATAATGCTGCTGATGAATTTTGCCGCCACTGCGAATTGTCAATTCCAGCGCTTCCGAAAGGGCGTTAACCACCGACACACCAACACCATGCAATCCGCCTGAGACCTTGTAAGAGCTATTATCAAACTTACCGCCGGCATGTAACACAGTCATAATCACTTCAGCCGCCGAGCGTTTTTCTTCCGGATGCTCACCCACTGGAATACCACGCCCATTATCCTGAACAGTGACCGAGTTATCCGCGTGAATTGCTACTGAAATAGCGGAACAATAGCCTGCCAAAGCTTCATCGATGGAGTTATCCACCACTTCGAAAACCATATGATGCAAACCGGTGCCGTCATCGGTATCACCAATATACATCCCCGGACGCTTCCTGACCGCCTCAAGACCTTTTAAAACTTTGATATTCTGAGCGCCATATTCATTGCTCATTGTTTTACCTCTTTTGCTTTGTTTGCTGTTTGACTATTTATGGGGATTTTAGCATGTTTTGGTGGGAGTGTATATAATTGAAAATTATGAATAGGTCATTATGACCTTATCTTAAATTATTTTACTATATCACATAATCTGTAAGGTCCAAGGGATTGACAATTATCTAGTACTCCTTTTCTTTCCATATATCTTAAATATTTACGTTGCTTATATGTTCTACCTGGAAGAAGTACCATGAGATAATATTGAGCTTCATTCTGCTTTAATTGTTCTACAGAAATACCAATCAAATATCGACGATATATTACATTTTCACTTTTAATAATGGCAGACAAACGGTCAATTGGCATTGAGTTAGTTAGTAGCTTCTTATCATCTTTTAGCTTTTGGCTTAGTAGTGTATTTAATTGGAAGTTAATTTTAGGCCTGTTATAGTAACTACCGACATAAAAAAGTTGATGATTATTTTTTTCTATGATTTCTTTATAATCGTATCCTAGTGTTTTTAATACAATAAAAGGTAAAGCCAGCAAAATAAACACTAATAAAATTAAATAGAATTTATAGTTAGATTTGTGGTAAATATTTTTATGTTTTATCAGTTTAAATTTTTTCGCTAAAAAGCCATCATATAATTTGATCAAAATAAATCCAAAAACAATAAAAACTATTGGATATAATGGTAATATGTTTCTTATTCCATAGGAAGTCGCGTAAATCCATATAACCAGAGAAGGAATAATAGCAGTAATAACCAATATTCTGATTAGCCCTTTATAAAACAATGATAAACCAAATATAAAGCCTATAAGAATAATGTTAAAAAAACCAATCATATGAAAAACAT
>JBCCYM010000043.1:0-15944 GCA_039190005.1 Pseudomonadota bacterium | reverse complement strand
AACTAATATAGTTAGAAACGTTCAAGTTTTTATTTTTAGTAAATAAATCCAACTCTAAACTATTAGAAGTATTACTCTTATATCTTGTTTGGATTGTTTTTTCAAGACTGTCTGCTTTTGCCTGAGATGCTTTTAATATATAAATTGGCAGTTTAACATAGGATATTTCTTGAGGTATATTCTTGACATATGAATGTTTGAAAGGCAGATCAAGAGTTTCATTTCTATTTTTTCTGTGATTCTTAATAAAGGTTTTATCAATTTTATTTTTTTCCAAGTATTCGAATATATTCTTATCAGTGATATAATCGTTAATATTCATTAAGTTGCCTACAATATCTACTGAGAAAATAGCACAGCCTATTAATGTGTATTGTAATATTTCATAGCTATAATATATTTTTACTTTTTTAACATTAGCTTTTGTCACCATGGCATACTTTAAATATTGAAGAAAGTATAAATTAGCTTCTTCCATATCCGCATCATTTCCTACAGGATCTACAAATAAAACTTTAACGGTTTGCTCGGTTAAGCTATAAGATAATATTCCCCCTCGCCAATGACCACCATATAATATGAAAGGGATGCTTTTTATCTTTTTTAGGTTATTAACCAACAGGTTTATTACAGGTGAGTAAATATCTTCTATTTTATCTTTATAAAAATCATCTTCGTTGAAAAATATTATTTTTGTTGCATATTTGCTTTTAAAAAATTTATAACAAAAAATTAATGCGGCTAAGTAAGGTGTTTTTGAAAATCTTAACTCACTACTATTTTTGCGGTTTTTTGTATCATGTCTTTGTTTTTTTGGCAGGGAATCTGTAGGGTTCAGTTTAATAAAATCTTTTATTGCTTTTTTAAGCTTATTTTTTTCTTGGTATGTCATTATTATTTGTTATTTTTATTATATCCTCATGATTTTAATCCGATTATCCTGCTTTTTGCAAGTTTTAAACACAATTCTTTCAAATAAATGGTAAAACTGTATTTGTAGTTATTGTAATTAAAACATTTCATATTAATAAGCTAAGATTTATGCTTATCTGTTTTAACTTGTTAATAGAGGGGGGCAAACACATTATCTATAACTGTATTCTTGAAAATCAATATTGAGTTGAATTTATGACGTTCCTCAATGCCTACTTAATTAATTGCCGCATATACTGCGGTGAATTATCTTGACTATGCGGTGAATACAGCCTATAATCACCTTAAATAATGCAGTGATTAATATGTGGATATATGAATATCAAAACTGGTCAAATTTCACATGGGATGCTGAAGCGCTTGCGTCTAAGCTGGCTGATATACGCTATAGGCAAGGACATCTACTTGGGCGGATGGAGAGTCTCGGCTTTGAACTGAAGCGAGAAGCTAGTCTTAATATGTTAACCAATGATGTTGTCAAATCTTCTGCTATTGAGGGTGAAAGTCTTGATTCAGAGGAAGTGCGTTCATCAATCGCTCGCAGGCTGGGGGTTAATATTGCCGGGCTTGTACCCGCTAGTCGTGATGTCGAGGGTATTGTTGAGATGATGCTAGATGCCACACAACAATTTTCAAAACCTCTGACGAAAGACCGTTTGTTTGGCTGGCATGCGGCACTGTTTCCAACTGGACGCAGCGGTATGCGCCGTATTACAGTTGGCGGGTGGCGCACAATAGACGTGGGTCCCATGCAGGTTGTTTCTGGTCCGATAGGTCGAGAAACAATTCATTTCGAGGCGCCAAATGCCGATCAGCTGGAAAGTGAGATACAGGTGTTTCTTGATTGGTTCGGTAATAGTCAGGATATTGATCCGGTTCTAAAGGCTGGTATCGCGCATTTCTGGTTTGTCACCATTCATCCTTTTGAAGATGGAAATGGTCGTATTGCCAGGGCGATCTGTGATATGGCATTGGCACGTGCGGATGGCACAGCTAACCGCTTCTATAGTTTGTCTACCCAGATTGAATCTGAGCGTAAGACTTACTACATTCAGCTGGAAAAACAGCAACGCGGTTCGCCGGAGATTACTGGCTGGTTAGCATGGTTTTTAGATTGCTTAGGACGTGCCATTTCAAGCGCGGAAATCGCGCTTGGTAATATTCTTTTCAAGGCGCGGCTTTGGGATAAAATCAATCAGAAACCTGTTAACAAGCGTCAGTGTTTTATTATCAACCGAATGCTCGACGATGATTTTAAAGGATATATGCACACATCCAAATACGCCAAACTGGCAAAATGCTCGACTGATACCGCGCTCAGAGATATTCAGGATCTGAAAAAAAGAGGTATTTTTATTCAGAATCCGGGTGGAGGACGTAGCACAAGTTATAGTTTACTTGATAAGGTTAAATAATCAGGATTTGGACGCAATGATAAATAAAACTCAAAACAAATCATTTAGCTTGATTGATTTCAGGTATTGGAAATATACCAATAATATCCTGTAATTTTTTTGCGACGGCCAACGCGACATGATCACACCAAGGTTTTGCGGCTATTTGCACGCCAATTGGTAAGCCGGTCTTGGAATAGGCGACGGGTACGACGGTTGCCGGCCAACCGGTAAGGTTATGAACGATAATATAACTGAAATCGTGGATATGATTGTGGGTTTCTCCATGCTGTCTAGCAGGTGTTGCGGCTACAGGTGAAACAATAATATCATAATCTTGCATATAACGCATCATGGCATATCGAAATTGTTCAACTTCAACTAGGCGTTGTCTTAATTCCATTAAAGAAAATTCACATTTGCTGGAATTACTTAATGCCTGCTGTAACAGAGGTGATATGTTTTTGTGATGTAAGCTTGCAAAGAATTGTTTAATCCCCGCGCCTTTATCACCACCTTGCATAAAAGTTTGCCAATGAAGTCGATAAATATCTTTTATGGGTTCAGGATAATGTTCTTTGACTACATTGCCGTTATCAGAAAAAATACTGACAACTTTCTTAACCGCTTCAACGGTTTCATCAGTCGGTATGGTTTTTCCATTTGCAAAATAATAAGCTATTTTCAATTTTGATATATCAACATTATCAGGATTATTAAAATTAACAGGTGGAGCATGTGGATCAAACCCGTCGGCGCCAGCAATAACGTTCATCATTAAAATTAAATCATCAACATGCCTTGCCATTGGTCCCATTGAAACTATCTGTGTTATGATCCCCGCGATGCCATCTGTTGGTATAGTGCCTGTTAAAGGAATTGATCCCTGGGTCGGCTTATGGGCGCATATTCCTGAATAATGTGCCGGCTGTCTGACACTGCCTCCAGCATCAGAGCCAATGCCAAGGGGAGAGCCGCCGGCTGAAATAAGTGCGGCTTCGCCACCACTGCTGCCGCCTGGCGTCCTGCTTAAATCATAAGGATTATTGGTGCGACCAAACAACAGATTATCTGTTTCATATGATGCTAATAATTCTGGGGCATTGGTAATGCCCAAAATGATGCCACCTTCTGATTTTATACGAGCAACCACAGTGGCATCTTTTTCTTCAGGTTTATTCAATAAAGCGGGGCAACCCGTGCTAATTTTAAAACCTTTTACCTTGCAGGTATCTTTGATGCTAACAGGTAGGCCATACAATTTGCCTACCGCTTTATTAGCGCTAATCATTTTGTCCATACTATCTGCTTCTTTTAACAATTTTTCAGGATAAAACTGTTCTAGTGCGTTAATTTGAGGTTCGACATCCTCAATTCTATGAATAAATGCTTCTAATATTTCACGTACAGATAATGCTCTAGATTTAATTTTTTCAATGATAGTTGATGCTGAAAGTTTATATAGTTGTTCCATTTTAAAATTCCTCATAACATTACGAAGTAGTCTTCCACAAAATGTGGAATTTATCTTGCTATTTTAATCTTTAACATTAGTTGTACAAGAAATATAGGGTTATTATTGGCAAAAATTAATGACTTTATGGCTGTCATCAGCGCGTTTCGCGTTAATTTTTAGACAAATTATCTGTTGAAAAGTTCTCTTATTGAGTTTTGTATAATAAATAACCACAATATGTAGTGTATTGAAAAATAAGTATAAAATTGTTTATTGAAATACTTGCATTCTTGGAAATCTGTGATATTCTTGTAGATAACATATGAATAAATTGTTGGATAGTTGTAAGGAACAAAAAATTTAACCAAACTAGAGTAAACCTTTTTCGCTGTGGGGCGCAGTAAAACTCCCTCCGTCCATAACCCTCCACTGTGCCCCACAGCCCTTTTTATTTTCACTAATATTAAATTCGACCCTTCGACCCTTCGACAAGCTCAGGGCAAGCAAGCTCAGGGACCACTCTTGATCCTTCTACAGGCTCATGAGCCACGGGCTTAGGGACCACTATGGTTTTGGCTAATAATTTAGTTATTTCTCGCCAAACACGCTCAGGCGGAATACTCATATAACAAGCGGGTTTATATACTGAAGCACCTTTAAATTTACAAGATTTATTATAACAAGGTGAGCAGGGAAAGTTTGCCTGAAGTTGAATGTTATTTTGACCAATGGCGCCAATTAATTTTGGATCAGTCGAGCCGTATAATGTAATAGATGAAATATTCAATGCCGAAGATAAATGACTTAAACCTGTGTCCGTACAAACAACCAGTTTCGCTTTAGAGATAATATAAGCGATTTCTGTTAATGTCATTATCGGTAATGCCATTACTTGAGCATTATCCTGTGCTAATTTTTGACTGCGTTCAAATTCAGCGGCATTGCCACTGGGTAGTAGAATATTATAACCCGCGTTTGTTGTTAATTTGATTAACTTTTGCCAATAAGTTTCAGGCCATAGTTTACTATGCCAGCTTGCGTTATGGATAAAGAAGAAAAATTTCTGGTATGGGACTTCAATTTTTGGTTTGACTAAACGCTGATGGCTGATGGCGCTGTCAGGTGGCGTATCATGATAGGCGTAACCTAAGGCATGAGCAAATAGTAAGCGCATACGTTTAATCGCGTGTTCCGATTTATCTATTTTGAATTTTCTCTGATAGGCATAGCCGGTAAATGGTTCACATGAGGAATGCTTATCTGGGCCGCAGCGTGTGCCTCGCGCTAAAAAGGTAAAGAACGCGCTTTTAAAATTTGATTGACCATCAATCACAACATCATATTTTTCGCGTCGAATTTCTCTGATAGATTTAATTAATTTACCATGTTGAATGGTTTCTTTAATATTTTTTCGCCAGTTTCTGTGGTCTGTCTCAATAATACGTTTAACCGCTGGATGCCAGTAAGGAATATCAGAAAATGATTTTTCAACAACCCAGTCAAATGTAATACCGGGTATATTATTCATGGCGTCGGTTAGAGCGGGTAGCGCGTGAATCAAATCGCCCATCGAACTTAGTTTAACCAGTAATACTTTCATCGTATATACTATTGACCAAACACTTTTTTAAGTGATTTGAATTTGGCGCTGATTCGATGTTTTACTAGATGTTTGTTCACTTGCGTTGAATTTACCATGAAATTTAATTGAATAGAACGACGGCAACCTATAAATGGTTTATAACCATGCCAATCATGACCATTCACTTTAAACATCAGTAGATTTCCCATTTCCGGTGAAATTTCTTCAGCGTAATCTTCCAGGTCATTTTTGCCGTTTAATACGCGTAATCGGCCGCTATCAGACCGCCAGTCACGGTTAAAGTATAACAAGACTGTGATAAATTTAGATTTTGAATCCGTATGGATACGACCATCTTTTGCGGTTGAAACCCCGCGTAAAGTGATCATTGTCGGTTTACTATCAAGGTTAACAGAAAATTTTGTGGCAATAATTTCGCGCAACGCGTCACTTTTTAATTCTTGAATTAATGTATTAAAGGTTTCATTAAGTGGCACATCTTCAAGACTGAAGCTCCCGCCTTTGTCAATATTCGGGAAAGCCTTATCAAGCTCATGATGATAATTTGGGGAAATAGCATTTTTTACAATGACATAGGGGTAGGGTGTTCGGTTCAGTTCAGCGTTTTTTAATGCTTCTAAATCAATATAGCGGTTCGCGGACATAATTTTTGAATATTTTGCAATGATTATTCTATTAACAAAAAGGATAACAAAACTACAGTAAAAGTCTAATATTCTTTTGTTAAAATTAAGACCTCATATCAAAAATTATAGGTGAATTAGAAACGATGTGGATGTTTTATGTCAACATTGATTATCAAATAAATCATTCGCTACATGGTTTACATGCCATAACTTCGGGTTCTGGTTGTAGCGTGATATGCTTAATATGATATTTACTTTCTAGTAAACGTTTAAGATCAATTAATATCTCTTTCCAAACACTTAGATCAGCAATATTAACATGCGCGGATAATGCAATTCGTCCGGAAGATAAGGTCCAAATATGCAGATCATGAATTGCTTTTACCCCCTTAATTTTTATCATGTCTTGATTGACAAGCGTTATGTTTATAGTTGCCGGCACACCTTCCATTAGTATTGATAATGATTCACGTAGTAATCGGAAACTAGAAATCATAATTAAAATACCAATAATTATCGATAAAAGAGGATCAATTCGATACCAGTGAGTGAAATAAATAACAATACCTGATATCAAAGCGGCAATAGATCCAAGCACATCACTCAAAACATGTAATAGTGCCGCACGTATATTAAGTGTGCGGCTACCTTGAGTTAATAACCAGGCAATAAAAAGATTAATGACTAGACCTAAAAAAGCAACTATTATGACCGCATTACCTTTGACATGTATTGGCGTATGAATACGTTCAATAGCTTCGATAATAATGGCAATTGATATTAAAACCAGTAATATGCTGCTTATCCAGGCTGCAATGACTTCAGCACGTCCCAGTCCATAGCTGTGAGAGGGGGATGGTGGTTTCTGAGCTAGCCAAGCAGCAAAAGCAGCGATAGCAAGTGCTACTGAATCAGAAGCCATATGACCGGCATCGCCTAATAATGTCAATGAACCCGCCCAAAGACCCGTTAAAGCTTCAACGATGGCAAAACTAAGTGTTAAAGCAATAGCAATAGACAGCAGTTTAAGAGGTGTGTAACGCTGATCATGATGATTATGCGTATGATAGTGTGTTGGTGTCATCAGTCAGTTTTTAACTACTAAAAATACTTAATATACCTATTATCCCTATTATCCTAAAAATCACAGTTGTCGGCAAGATGAGAGTGCGACCCTTCGACCCTTCGACAAGGCTCAGGGCAAGCAAGCTCAGGGACCGCCCTTTGAACGGCTTTAAGGCATAGATGGCTGAGCTTGTCGAAGCCAAAACTTGCTCTGCTTGTTCATGTCCTTCGACAAGCTCATGGGCCATCCTTTGGCAGGTTCAGGTACCGCGGGTTCAGGCACCACTGCGGTTTCTAGGTTTAAAGTAAGAAATCACTTCCACTTATGGGAGAGTCGAGAAAGCAATGGGGCATCCAAATGGGAGTAGTGCGGTAGTTCTCTTTGGTTGCTGTCAGCATGGATTTGCTTCACATAAGACTTCGCGCGGGCGAAATTGAATAGCGAAAAATAAAGTTATATTGAGGATATGGCTGGCTATAAATCAGCCATATCCCCGTTATGATTTTATTAATTATCTGTCCGGTGACTAATGGTTTCTTTGACAAAATAAAGTACTACCAATGCCAGCAGTAAATAGACCGGTATGGTTAATAATGCCAATTTATAACTGTGCACTGAAAAGATACGCGCGCCATTGACCATTTTTCCATGCCAGCCTAAATCAAGCAATTTACCGACAAATGGATCAGATACCGCGCCAAGTATGGCGTCAAAAGCGTTCATGAAACCTATCGCGGTCGCGGCGTAGATAAAAGGATTGATTTCCCGTATCATGGTAAAGCAAAGCAGAAAACAGCTGATGCTCATACCAAAAACAAAAAACAGTACCGATACGACGTTTAAACTTAAACCTGGCATATAAAGCGCGGCAAGTACTGATAACAGCGCGACCAGTGTGCCAACAAAAGCAATTTTTTTACGCTTACCTAACACATCGGATAGCCAACCGGCAATTGGACAACCCACGGCAAAACCAATGAAGATTAAGGAGACATGAAAACCCGCGTCGGTTTTGCTGATTTTATAGGCTTCAGAAAGATAATTAATTCCCCATAGTCCACCAAACATGGTCACTGGAGAAAAACTTAAACCACTGTAAACAGCAAGTAGCCAACATTGTGGTTGTTTTAAGACATGTACTAAACCTTTTAATACACTGCCTTTTTCTTTTTCCAGCGATACTGGCATGTACTTATTTTCATCGCGGACGATTAGCCAGAACAACACAGCGTAAACAAAGCCGATTACTGCGATCGCGCTGAGTGTTGGTCGCCAAGTCCATTTTGCTACAGCGGCGGCAAGTGGTCCTTCACCAAATACAGCGCCAAGCATGGCAACTGTCATCATTAAACCGGCCATGAGCGCGAAACGTTCAGGTTTGAACCAGGTGGCAATGAGTTTCAGACAGCTCACTGCCGCGAAAGCGGCGCCAAAACCAGTGATGAAACGACCTGTTTGAGCAAAAACCAGATAGTGGGAATGCGCCAGTATAAGTCCACCTAACGCGCAAACCAGAATAGCGAGACTGGTTAAGCGACGGGGACCAAAGCGGTCTACCAAAATACCGGCTGGGATTTGCATTAGAAAATAGGCATAGTAGTAAAACGCGGTTAAATTACCAAGCTGAGCGCCATCCAGATGAAATTCACTCATCAACTGATTGGCAATGACACTGGGTGATACCTCTAGCGCGTTTTTGTAAAAAAAGAAGAATGTTGCCAGTACAAAGACGACGCAGGCGTAAACCTTAACGCGGTGTGGTGTATTGGTTTTATAATATAATGTGTTCATGTTATTCCTCGAATCATAACGTTAATTAATGTTAAACTTGAATTGTGTTTAAGGATATTTCGCCTAGTACCAGTCGTCAAAATAAAAATGACTAGCCTAGGCTAATAATTCGAGAAATAATAATATGGCAAATAGAAGAGACAAGCTCGAGCTTGTTTAATGCTAAAACAAGCGTAGATGCGTTATCAACAGTGTTACAGTGATGTAAATTCATTATGGCTAGTATTTTAAATAGTAATTTTGTTTTTGTCAATTTTCATTTTCATTTATTTTCATCCCCTGTCACTGTTATTCCATTCATCGTCATCCCCGCCTTCGCGGGGATGACGGGAGAGTAAGCTAGGGTAACGGGAACGAGTGCAGGGATGACGAGATAAAAAATGCTAATGAAGTCTATCAATAATTTGATCTATAGCAGTAATCACATTTTCACTATTATCATAAGGAAATCTGATTTGATTAGCACTGCTGAATTGGCATTTTTGTTGTTGTATGAGTGTAACAATGTTTTGGCGATTGACATTGCTGTTATCAGCAAAAACAATAGTGATGTAGTGTTGGCTGGTATTGATTTTTTCAATGCCTAAGGCAATGGCGCGTTGTTTGAGTGCATTCACCATAAATAGGTTTTCGGTTTCCGGTGGCAGCAAACCAAAACGATCAATCATTTCGATTTTAAAGGCGGTAAGTGATTTTTTATCGGTACAATCACTTAGACGTTTATAACAGGTTAAACGCAGATGAGGGTCAGGTAAATAATCTACTGGAATCAGTGTGTTCATGGGGAGATTGATTTCTATCGCTTCTTGACTGAATGCCTTGTTAAAGTTTGGTTTATTACCGGTGCGCAAATCATTAATGGCGCGTTCGAGCATGTCCATGTATAAAGAAAAACCTAATGATTCAATATGTCCACTTTGCTCATCACCGAGTAATTCACCAGTGCCGCGAATTTCAAGATCGTGTGTGGCTAAGGTAAATCCAATGCCTAAATCACCCAGTGTGGCAATGGCGTCGAGTCGTTTGCGCGCGTCGGTGGTCATGGTTTTGATTGGTGGTGTTAATAAATAAGCGTAAGCCTGATGGTTGGAACGACCAACACGTCCACGCAGTTGATGCAGTTGCGCTAAACCAAATTTATCGGCACGATCAATAATGATTGTATTCGCGGTTGGAATATCGATCCCGGATTCAATAATGGTGGTGCACAATAAAATATTGTAATGCTGATGATAAAAATCAGACATGATTTTTTCTAAGGTTTTTTCGCGCATTTGCCCGTGACCAATGGCGATGCGTGCTTCCGGAATCAGTTTTTGTAAATCCAAAGCTGTTTTATCAATGGTGCGGACATTATTGTGCAGATAATACACCTGACCGCCGCGCATCATTTCCCGACTGATGGCTTCGCGAATCACAACCGTACTGTATTCTCTGACAAATGTTTTAATGCCTAATCGTCGTGCTGGTGGTGTGGCGATTAAGGATAAATCACGAATACCCGATAGTGACATATTTAATGTGCGTGGAATTGGCGTTGCCGTTAATGTCAAAATATTGACATTATTGCGCAGTGATTTAAGTTTTTCTTTATGGCGCACGCCAAAACGATGTTCTTCATCAATAATAATCAATCCCAATGTTTTGAAGCGAATATCTGACTGAAGCAAGCGGTGTGTGCCGATAATAATATCAATACCGCCACGCGCTAACCGTTGTAAAATTTGCTTTTGCGCTTTGCTATCACGAAAGCGTGATAAAATATCAATGGTAACCGGCCAGTCCGCGAATCGATCTTTAAAATTTTGATAATGTTGCTGTGCCAGCAGGGTAGTGGGCACAAGTATGGCAACTTGTTTATGATTAAGCGCGGTAATAAATGCCGCGCGCATGGCGACTTCAGTTTTGCCGAAACCAACATCACCGCAAATCAAGCGATCCATAGGTTTCGTACTGCAAATATCATTGATAATATCCTGAATGGCTTGCGCTTGATCAGGTGTTTCCTCAAACGGAAAGGTTTGACAGAAGTTTTGATAATCCTGATCAGGTAAGCTACATTTTTCGGTTTGTTGTATCGCGCGCGCGGCATAGATTTCCAGCAGTTCAGCGGCAACATCATAGATTTTTTTAAACGCTTTTTGTTTTTCTTTTTGCCATTTGTCATTGCCAAGTCGGTGTAAGCTGATGGTATTGCTGTCAGCGCCGGTGTAACGACTGATTAAATTAAGGGCGCTGATGGGCACATAGAGTTTATTGTCATCAGCGTAACTAAGCGTTAAATATTCATCCATGTGATTATCCACATGAATGGTTTCTAAGCCCATATAGCGACCGATGCCATGCTCAATATGCACGACAGGGTCACCAATGTTTAATTCAGCCAGGTGGCGAATAATGGCTTGTTGATTGATATTGCTTTTTTGTTGCCGTTGTTTTCCAGCTTGGGCGACATGGTCGCTGTATAACTGCGCCTCAGTAATGATTTCAAAATTGAGTTGATCGCCACTAAGCCCATGTTCTAGTTGGGCGATGGTAATGGCGTGTTGTTTGATTGGTAGACAGTGATTTAAAAAATCCTGCCAACTAGTGACGGATTTAATTGTAATGCCAGCCGTTTGTAATAATTCTTTCAATGCCTCGCGTCTGCCGGCACTTTCGGCACAGAATAAGAGGGTTTTAGTCGATTTTGACATGAAATCAAGTAAAGCCTGTAAGGGTTGGGCCAGTTTATGATTTACCGCCAGAGTAGGCACGTTTTTAGTCGTGAAATTTATGACATCCGTTTTATTTATTGTGCCATCACCATCAATCACAACTTGAGGAAAACCATTCAGTTGTCTAAATAAATCATTTTCGCTTAGGAATAAACTGTTCGGCGGCAAAATCGGGCGGGTAATATCATGTGCCAGTTGTTCATAGCGCTTATCAATTTGTTGTCGGCATTGTGATAATTTATCAGAAAAATTATTGTGATAAATAAAACTGGTTTGTGACGGTAAATAGTCAAATAATGTGGCGGATTGCTGAAAAAATAAAGGTAGATAATATTCTATGCCGGCAGGCGCCTGTCCTTGACTGACATCTTCATAAATCGGGCATCGTTTGGGGTTGCCACTAAACTGTTCGCACCATTTTTGTCGAAATTGAGCGATGCTGTCTTTGGTCAGTGGATATTCCTTGCCGGGTAATAATGTGATTTCGTTCATTTTTTCACCGGAACGTTGACTGTCGATATCAAAATGGCGGATGGTGTCTATTTCATTATCAAATAAATCAATACGGTAGGGTAATTCACTGCCCATGGGAAAAATATCAATAATCGCGCCACGCAAAGCGAATTCACTATGTTGCATAACTTGTGATACCGCTTGATACCCTTTTTTTTGTAGATTTTGTCGTAGTTGTTCTAAATCGAGATGATCACCGATTTTTAATCGCAAACTATGGCCGGTGATAAAATTAATATCCGCCAGAGTTTGAATCATCACATTGAGTGGCAGTATTAAAACAGCTTGTTTTAGCGTGTTTAATTGTGTTAACACGCCAATACGTTGTGAAATAATTTCTTCCGCCGGTGACACGCGATCATAGGGCAGTGTTTCCCAATCGGGTAAGCATAAAATGGTCAGATTTGGATTAAAAAAATACAGTTGCTTTTCCAATCGCTCGGCGTCAACATTATCATCAACAATAACCGCCAGTACCCCATGATAGTTGCCAGCAGCTTCAGCGATGGCAAGGCTGTCAGCGCAGCCATGTAAATGTTGCCAATAGCGTTTGTAACCATCCGTTTTTGTTGGCAATGATGATGAATTAAAAATAGTGTTCTGTGTCATGGTTTTAATAAAGTAATGTGGTCATTTTATTATCTAATCTTTTTTTCTTCCGTCATTCCCACCCTTCGACCCTTCGACAAGCTCAGGGCAAGCAAGCTCAGGGACCACCCTTCGGCGCGAGCTCAGGGACCACCTGTGCGGGAATTACGAGAAAAGTATGCGAATTGTAGCAAGTTAGAAACTCATTTAAAACATTACCCTTAATTAAGTTTTGTTTCTGATTTTTATTTAATGATGGTATTATATCGCCTAAGATAGAGGATAACAAATACAGGTCATCAGTTATGCGAAATAAACTAGACAATATGCCGAAAATCATTGCTCATCGTGGTGGTTTTGCTAATTTACCGGATAATACACTGATAGCGTTTCGTCAGGCAAAACAATATGGCGCTCGCATGGTGGAATTTGATGTACAGCTCACTTTAGATGGTGTGCCGATTGTGCTTCATGATGATACATTGGATCGAACCACTGATGGCACAGGTATTGTCCATGACATGACTTTAAAAGAAGTCAAACAAGTCAAAAAGCAAGATGGCAATCCAATCCCAACATTGGAAGAAACTTTGCAATGTCTGACAGAGCAACAATTGATTGCTAATATTGAAATTAAACAATGCGCGTACAATGTGCCGCATATTGTTGAAAAGGTAATGGCTGTCGCGCTTAACTATAAATCTAAACTACCCGGCATGTTGATTTCCAGCTTTCAATATTCAACATTATCCCTAATTCATCAGCATTATAAGGATATACCGATAGGGCTGTTATATTTTGAGTTTCCTGAGTTTGGTTTGCGACAGGCGGAGGAACTGAATTGTTATTCCATTGGTATTGCCAATCAATATCTTGATCAAGCTACAGCTGAATTAATCAAAGCGCATCATTACAAGTTATTGTGCTATGTGGTGAATGATTTAGATCGAGCCGCTCAACTTTTTTCCTGGGGTGTTGATGGCATATTCACTGGCGCGGTAGGTGAGATGAAAGATTATTTATAAAATTCTAAAGTAAAAACACTGGATTTTTGTGGGGAAGTATGAAAACAATAATTTTTAATTTTTTAAAATTTAATAATAGCAGCAAGAACTAGAACAGCGGCTATTAGCATTCCTCCAAAGCGTATAGTAACTTTTAGTCCCATTTCTGCTATATCCCTTTTTAATTCTGCTCTAAACCTTTCAATTTCTAATTTAATGCTTTCTATATCACTTTTTGTTGCTAAATTTTCATCAATTAGGTCTTTCATTGCTTCAGCTTGTACTTCAGCTTATTGCTCAGTGAATCCGACTTCTCTAAGCTTTTTTGAGTATCGCAATGTATCAAATGCTAATGCGGTATTATTCATGTCTAGCTCCTCTATGTCTGAATGTATTCTATTTTGCGATTGCAAACCTAAATTTTTACACAGGATTCTCGCTTTCTCACGAGAAAGTTAGCCCATTCTAGCATATTTAATCTAAGAAAACAATCGTTGCATTGTCTTTATAGCGTTTTCCTAAACTGTTGAGCTATCCATGAAATTTGGAAAAATAAAAAAATAATATTCCAAATTTTTAGCATAAAGGTTATTATTGCTACTATTCGTTTAAATTAAATTAAAATATGTCTGATATAAATAAAAATCCGACGGTAACAAAAACCACTGGTTTATTGCCGGCAATTATCAAAGCTTTTTATTCCGCTGATTTATACCGAGAGGTGGCGCGATCATGGCGACGGCGGTCATTTCTGTTTTTACTGGTATTATTAGCGATTTTCTGGGCCTTGGTGGTTGTGGTCAAAACGGTGCAGGGGGTCGCTTTTATTAATCGTATTGCTGATCAGATTCCGAATTTAACAATTGAACAAGGTGAACTAAAGGCGCCACGGCATCAGCCTTATTTTATTAAAAATCCTGACACTGGCGCGGTAATTCTGGTGATCGATCCCAGCGATCAATATAAAGATTTCCCTACAAGCAGCGCGATGTTGATGATGGATGGTAATCAATTATTGTATAAAGTGGGCAATAACAATAATGATATAAAATCAATACCCTTTGATAAAAGTACAAAGATAGTCATTACCCCCGATATCATCCGCGCGAAAGTTCGTCATGCCGCGCCCTTATTTGCTGTGCTGTTATGGCTATTTATTGCCGTAATCAGCTATGGATTTAATCTTATTTCCGCCCTTATCTATGGTTTCTTAGCCATGCTGTTTGCCCAGGCTCTAAAACGGTCGTTGGATTATGGTCAAGCATTGAGTTTAGCATTGGTCGCTATTGGGCCGAGTATTGTTTTCTTTCTACTATTTCGCTTATTTGATCTGGCGATTCCTTTTGCCTGGCTGGTATTATTATTGATACAGATTGCTTATATCTATGCGGCGGTGCATGTGTTGCCTGAGTTGACAGTCAGGAACAATCCTAAAGTTTAAACAACATTAATAATTTTTGGAAAAGAAATAAGTAAACCCGATATTGCCGAGATTATTTTGATAATAAGCTCTTCTTTTTGTAGCGCCACTTCCAAAAGATCCGGCGCTTGTCGCGATATGATTGAACTCAAAAAACAATCGCAAGTTAGGATTAAACTGATAGCCAACGCCTAATATTGTTTTATAAGCAAAGGTGGTTATGTTTTTATTGCCTCTTGGTAGCCAAGTTAAGGCGCCGGCACCAAGACCCGCGTAAGGTACCCATCGTATGCCTAAATCAAAACTATGGACCGCAGTTAACATATATTCTATCGCGTTTAGACGTGGCGCGTTATTTTTGCCGCCATTGGCGACAAAGAGTGAATCAAGTGCGGTTTCCCAGGGACCGCGTTTATAACCAACGCGCCCACCACCATTAAAACCTAACTTATAACTGACTCGGTTGCCGATATTATCGCCGGCGTAAAATTGGTCCTGGAGATAACTTATACCGCCAAAGCCTGAAACATAAAAGCCCGGCTGTCCCGTGTTATTGGGGATAATGGCATAAGTTTTGGCGCTCAATATGACTGAAGCGCTGATAAAAGCAATAGTGGCTAGTTTTTTCATTGGATTACACTCATTTTTCTTTTTTCTCTCGTCATTCCCGCATAGGCGGGAATCCAGGGAAAATCACACTGATAATGCACTAATTAATAAAGCCTCGCTTTCGCGAGAATAATAAATCAAACGGATTTCAACAATCCATTAATGACTACCATGCTAATCTAATCATAAAAAAATGCAATAGTTTATTTTGATAATTTGTATTT
>JBCCYM010000042.1:0-16142 GCA_039190005.1 Pseudomonadota bacterium | reverse complement strand
CTTAATTATAACTTATAATACACTATTTTTGCATTTCAAACAATTAGAATTTGTCATATATTCGGCTAATCATAAATTGGTTACATTTAAAAAGCTTGTCGCTAACCCTTCGACAGGTTCACGGAGACACTTTGGTTTTTCGTTTAAATTTCAATTCTTTATACGATAGCACCTTACATAAGTTTAACGAATCTGTTATACTCTAAGAAAACGTTAAATCTAAAAACCGCAGTGATTCTTCAACCTGTCGAAGACTTAATAATCACTGCGGTTTTTAAGTTAAAAATTCGCGAAAACAAAGAGGGTACATGCGCATTCACTATTTGAAACATATCGATGTCGAAGGGGTTGGTCATATTGGTCATTGGGTGAATTTACATCATCACCAACTATCGGTTACCAGAACTTTTTTAGGTGAGACTTTGCCGCCAATCGCTGAAATTGATTTATTGTTAGTCATGGGGGGACCACAAAGCGCGACTTGTTTGGATAAATACCCATATTTATATCAAGAAATTGATTACATCCAACAAGCCATTGCTGCTGACAAACCCGTGTTGGGTATTTGTCTGGGGATGCAGCTTATTGCCGCGGCCTTTGGTATGAAAGTGATAGAGAGTCCGCAGCCTGAAATTGGTACTTTTCCAATAACTTTAACATCGAATGGCAAAAAAGACCCGATTTTCCAACATTTCCCGGAAAGCTTTGAGGTGATTCAATGGCATTACGATATGGTAAAATTACCTGAAGGTGTTGAGTCACTTGCTTACAGTGCCGCTTGTCCGCAACAGATCGTCCGTTTTGCTAAACATGTGTATGGTATACAGTTTCATCTTGAGTTTACCTCGGTGACCGTGAAAAGACTTATGGATATGTTCATTGCTGAACATAAACATAAACCGGGTGAAGCGCCTTATCGAGATAACTATATTGCCACAGAGGATGAATTAATGGCGATTGATTTTGAACCGATTAATCAACGCATGGAGTTATTATTGGATTTGTTGACGCCTCAAGGCGCAAAAAGCGCCTGATTTTTTACAACTTGTATAATCTTTCAAACAAAGCTTGTATATTTTTTTTACCGCGCAACATTTCACCATGTTGAATTGCCAATATATCAATATCCAGTTGTGTGAGTCGATCTAAGGTATTCTTGAGGTAATGACCTTTATTGAGGTAACCAAAATGCTGTTGGCTGGCAATAATGTCATCGATCAGACTACTATCATCAGAAATAATATTGTTAATCGATCTCATGTTGGTCCCTAGATCTGAGCAGAACAAGATTTTGTCTTTCTCATCATAGAACATACAAGCGTCCCAGTTATGCGGGCAATGTGGTGTTTCCAGCAGGTGTAGTGTTGAATTGCCTAAATTAAGTGTTTCATTGTCATCAAATATTTTCGGTTTGGTATTCGAAAAATCGCTGATAGATGCTTCACCGACTCGACCCACCAGTGGAATAACAGCAGGATATTTCGCTATCCAATGATTCAGCGCGGCTGTTTCATCCGCTTCAAAATGAGAAAACGCGATATAAGCCAGCTGTTTTTTATTGAGAATTTGTTGCGCGTATTGACTAACTTGTTTAAACCAGCCGGTTCGGCCGCAATGAAACCAAATGGGGTAATCATCAACAAGCAGGAAATGATTGAACGTGAATTCATTATCCGGTGCTACCGAGATTTTATAGAGTCGTTCCGAGAGTTGACTACATTTTTTCAGCATAATTGATTGTCGTTAATTCCTATAATCTACAATTATATTTGTGGATTTTAAAAAATCATAATCGCACTGTCAATTATTATAATTATTGCTAAAAAATCATTAAGTGTTACAATTGGGGCAATATTGTCATGCGTTATTAAGGAGCGTCGAAATAATTATGAAAAAAACATTATTTATTATTATGTTAAGTACGGTTGCTTTTGGTGCCGTATTCGCGAAATCAAGCACACCGGTTTTTAAAGCACAAGATTATCAAACATTTAGCAAGCAATTTTGTGGTGCCTCATCTAAGCAGGCTGCAATATTTGCGTTACCCAGTGCAATTTTCACTCATCATAACAATGTTGATTGTGGTAAACTAGGTGTGTATAGCTTGCGTGCAAATGAACTGTCCTCTGATCCTGGCCATATTATCTACAATATTGATCCGCCTAAACATGCGAAACAAGGTTTTGATTGTGATGGTAAGGCGGATATAGGCATGAAGATAATTGCTATAAACTGTTATCCTGTTAATTTGATAAGTGCTGATCATCATCGTCCGTAATATATTCATCATAGCGATTAATGTATAGCAAATTCTACCGCTTGTTGCGAGTGAATAAAAGTAGTGTCGAATACCGGTAATGTCACGTCTTTCTGTTTGATTAATAATCCAATTTCAGTGCAACCGAGGATAATGCCTGCCGCGCCTTTGTCAATCAGTGATTGAATCACCGTTTTGTAACGTTGTCGTGAATTATCGTTGATAATGCCCTGACAAAGCTCATTGTAAATAACATCATGAATAATAGCACGTTCCGCCGTATCTGGGATAATCACTTCAAGTCCATGTTGTTCAATTAAACGACCTTTGTAAAAATCTTCTTCCATGGTATAACGTGTGCCTAATAATCCTATCTTTGATAGTTTTTTTTTCTTGATCGCGTTTGCGGTGGCATCGGCAATATGAATAACAGGCAAAGAGGTGGTTTGAATGATATCATCCGCCATTTTATGCATTGTGTTGGTACAAATGACAATGGCATCCGCGCCCGCGCTTTTAAGTCTGTTTGCCGCGTCAACCATCTTGTCGCGAGCGGCTTGCCAGTTCCCATCGCTTTGATCTTTTTCTATCTCATGAAAATCAAATGACCACATTAATAATTGTGCGGAATGCCAACCACCCAATTTTTCCTGAACAATGCGATTGATATGCTGATAGTAAACAACGGTTGATTCCCAGCTCATGCCGCCAATTAAGCCTAATGTTTTCATTTTTATCTCCTTTGAATCTAAAAACCACAATGGCGCCTGAACTTGAGGTCCCTGCGCTTGCTTGCCCTGAGCCCGCGGCCCTCAAGTCCTTCGACCCTTCGACAGGCTCAGGGCAGGCATGCTCAGGGATCGCTGTGGCTTTTAGGTTGAGCTTAACATAATTGATCTTGTCAATTAATGTATAATTTAACTTAAACAGTATAAATTAGCAATAAAGTTTAACAAGCTCATGGCTGTAATTTTGCGTGTCCCCAAGCGTTATCTTCTAATGTGTATTGTAAGCGTTGGTGAAATCGACTTTTATTTCCAAGCCAAAATTCTATTTTTTCGATCTTAAAATAATAAGCAGACCAACTATCGGGGCATGCTATTGCTTTGTCACTATGTATTAAATTGCGTATTTTTTCTCTTAGCGCTTTTTCATTATCCATTAATTGACTTTGACGTGACATAACAGCAACGGCTTGTGCTTCTCGACTTCGTTGTGAAAAGATTTCTTTTGCGATTAATCGACGCATGGGTTCTACTTTTCCTTGAAAAGAGATTTGCTGTAAGGTCTCTCTCCACCATAAGTTTCCCGCGGCAAAAGCATTATGGTTTAAATCCAGCGCTTTAGTACTATGTTTGCTTGTGCCAAAAATAATGCCATGCTTATCGTAACTTTTTAATAGCACAACACGACTACTCGGTTTGCCTAGTTTATCAACAGTTGACAAGACAAAACCTTTGGGTTCACGAATGCCAATTTCTTCTGCCTTATCTAACCACTGTTTTAACAACAACAACGGATTGCTTGGAGGATTTTCAAATCCCGAATTAACTTTATTAGGATCGCCTGTTAATGTTTGCATCTTTATCTAATTTTTCTCAAAATCTCCGGCAAACGCTGGTGTATATTATCAAAATCACGATTGCTCATGACCAGGATATGACTGTTGGGTTCAACTATTTTTTTCACTTGGGTGAGTATTTGATCGGTGCTTAGGCTATTTGATTTAATCATAAAATAATCCGCTTGTCGCAGCGCATGAATAATATCTTGCTGTTGCGTGGCGTGACGCATGGTATAGCAGGCGGGTTCGACTAAGGCGATAATTTTGGCATTGCCTACTTTAGCGCGTAACGCGGCAATGGTTTTGCTGATGGCTGTCGGATGATGAGCGAAATCGTCATAGATCGTCATCGTATTGATCACATGTCTGATTTCTAAACGACGTTTGACATTTTTAAAATCATTGAGCGCGATGATGGCTTGCGCTGGATGAATGCCAACAGCCTGAGCGGCGATAATAGCTGCCAGCGCGTTTGACATGTTGTGCTCGCCAATGAGCGACCAATTTACCTTACCATGCTTTTTATCCGCTTCCATAATGGTAAAATGACTGCCGTCATCAGCAAGGCGTTGATAATGCCAGGACGCGCGGCAATTAAATTTAATTGTTGGTGTCCAGCAGCCCATTGTCAGGACTTCGTTGAGATAAGGGAATGCATCATTGCTGATAATGGTGCCATTGCCGGGAATAGTGCGTATTAGATGGTGAAATTGTCGCTTAATATCATCAATACTATTAAATATATCGGCATGATCAAATTCAAGATTGTTAAGCACACAAACGGATGGCTGATAATGAACAAACTTGGAACGTTTATCAAAAAACGCGGCATCGTATTCATCGGCTTCAATGACAAAAACATCGGTATTGCCCAGACGCGCGGATTGATTAAAATTTTGTGGCAGACCACCAATAAGAAATCCAACTTCTGTGGCATCATTTTTTTGACTGAGAACAGTTTGCAAAATCCAGGCAATCATTGTCGCCGTTGTGGTCTTGCCATGTGTGCCGGCGACCGCGATGACTTGACGTTGTTTGAGCACATTTTCAGCTAACCATTGTGGGCCGGAGATGTAAGTAAGTTTCTGATTCAACACATACTCAATGCTCGGATTGCCGCGTTTGATCACATTGCCGACAATAATCTGATCAGCGGCGGCATCAATAATGTGTTGTGAGTCATACCCTTCATGCACGGTAATCCCCAAACGCTCAAGATGTGTGCTCATTGGTGGATACACATGCTCATCACAACCGCTTACCTCATAGCCCATTTCTTTTGCTAGCGCGGCAATGCCTGCCATAAATGTGCCACAGATGCCTAAGATGTAAATTTTCATGTTAAATCGCTTTTGCCCGTCATTCCCGCGCAGGCGGGAATCCAGGAGAAAAATGTTTATGCCTGTGCTTTGTTCTCTGGATTCCCGCCTGCGCGGGAATGACAATGTGAATAGTGTAACGTTTTTTCAATATTTAATCTTTAATTTTATTGCTACATTTGAAAAATTTAAATACCCTTAACAGTATATGGTTTATAACATTAAAAAAATTAGCCGCAATGCTAATGTCGATGCTATCGCGATTTTATTTGACAATTATCGACAGTTCTATCGCCAAGATTCAGACATAACTGGCGCGCGTGCTTATTTAAAAGAGCGAATAGACCGTCAACAGTCGGTTATTTTCGTGGCCTATGATGAGCATCAGCGGCTTATTGGTTTTGCCCAGCTCTATCCGATGTTTAGCTCGGTTGCCATGAAAAAACATTGGCTATTAAATGATTTATATATCACTGACACACATCGCCGACAGGGGGTGGCAAAGCAGTTATTAGATGCCGTCCATAAATTCGCGCGACAAGATGGCGCTGATCGTGTTGCTTTGAAAACTGAGAAGCATAATGCTATCGCTAAGCAACTCTATGAGAAATTGGGTTATCAATTCGATAAAATTTTTGACCACTATACGCTTCAGCTTTAAAAATGATCACAAAACTACGTATTGCCACACGAAAAAGTCCATTAGCACTGCGCCAGAGTGAGCTGGTTGGCGCGGCATTGCGCGCCCGTCATCCCAATCTGACCATTGAATTATGTCCATTCTCAACCCAGGGCGATGAAAATCTGACTGCCAATCTTGCCGAGATCGGTGGCAAAGGGTTGTTTATTAAAGCCCTGGAGCAAGCCATACTTGAAGATAAGGCGGATATTGCCGTACATTCCGCCAAAGACATGCCGGCAGAACTGTTATCACCTTTCGCTATGATGACGGCACTGCCGCGTGCTGATGCGCGTGATGTGTTAGTCTGTTCGCGTTATCACAATTTTAAGGCCTTGCCATCAGGCGCGCGAGTGGGGACTTCAAGCTTGCGACGACAAGCGCAATTACACCACTCGCGTGCTGATATTATTATCGAACCTTTGCGTGGTAATATTAATACACGCTTAAAAAAACTGGAACAAGGACAATACGACGCCATTGTGCTTGCCGCCGCTGGTCTAGAGCGATTAGATTTGCGGCATGTGATTTGCCAATACTTTAATAGCGCTGAACTATTGCCAGCCATTGGTCAAGCGGCTTTAATGGTTGAATACCATCAAGAAAAACAGGAAGTGGCGGATGTTATCAAAACGATTTGTGACATAGATACACAACAATGTATCAGCGCCGAGCGCGTGGTCGCCCAACACTTGCATGCCGATTGCCATTCACCTGTTGCCGCCCACGCCTGTATTCTAGAAGATGAACTCAATATTCATGCCTTAGTGGCATCCGTTGATGGCAAAAAAGTTATCACGGCTACCGCGAAAGGCACGGCGACACAGGCGGAGCGCTTAGGTAAACAGGTCGCCGTCGACTTGATTGATCAAGGCGCAAACACATTCATTCATCATCATGAAATCAGCGAATGATACATTAAAAGTCGTTATTACCCGACCATTAGAACAGGCAAGGACGCTTGCTAAAAAACTTCAGTCATTGAATATAGCGCCAGTTGTTTTTCCAGCCATAGAAATTATACCGCTTGATAAAACGCGACAGCAATGGGTGGATTTGAAAACAGTTGATATGATGATTTTTATTAGTGTAAACGCGGTTAAGTACGGTCAGAATCATATAGATTTTAATTTGCTGAAATCATTGCCAATAAAAATAATCGCGATGGGTGCCGCGACCGCGCGCGCGCTGCAAGCGGCAGGTTTAAAGCTGAGTGTATCACCATCGCCACCATTTACGAGTGAACATTTGTTAGAACAGCTTGGCGTATTGGATTTAAGCAAAAAACATATTGTCATTGTGCGTGGACAAGGTGGACGTGAATATTTAGCTGAACAGCTGCGACAACAAGGTGCTGAGCTAAACTACATTGAAGTTTATAAAAGACAGCGACCGAAAGCTGATATGTGTGCTATGCTAGTTCAGCATCCTGATGTTATTGTGATCACCAGCAATGAAGCCTTACAAACTATTTATGACATGACGCCAAGCCGTCAACGCGAAGCGTTATTGAATTGCGCGCTTATCGTCATCAGTAACCGAGCGGTCACACTGGCAAAAACACTGGGCTTTATGAACACAATTCATCTTGCTACCGGTGCTGATGATGAAGCGATTATCAGTTTGTTAAAACAATGGAGAAAACTATGAAAATACTCATCTGTGGCGCGACCGGACTCATCGGTTCCGCTTTAGTAAAATCGATTAACAGTCAACATGAGCTTACTATTATTTCCCGAAGCGTGGATCGAAGTAAAAAAATATTTCCCCAATTGCCAGCCTATACCTGGGATGTTTTTCAGCAACAATCTGATTTTGTCAGCGATTTTGATGTGATTATCAATCTTGCCGGCGCCAATATTGGCAGCCAACGTTGGACAAGGTCGCGTAAAAAACAAATAGTAGATAGCCGTGTGATAAGCACACGTTGTATTGCCGAAGCTTGCGCTAACAGTGAACACGCGCCGCGTATTCTCAATGCCAGCGCGATTGGTATTTACAGTGCCAAGCGCAACGATGATAATTGTTATACTGAAGCCAGTGCCATCAATACGGATACCAATGATTTTTTATCAACTGTCGCTCAGCAATGGGAGACGGCGCTGGTGACTGCTGAAACGGCGAAGGTGAGTGTGGTTAAACTGCGTTTCGCGGTAGTGTTATCAAAACATGGTGGCGCCTTGGCAAAACTGTTGCCGGCTTATAAAATGGGTTTAGGCGGAAAAATTGGTTCCGGCAAACAAGCTTTTTCCTGGGTGAGTCTCACCGATGTTGTCCGTGCTATTCAATATATTATTGAACATCCGGATATTACCGGCGCGGTTAATATTGTCGCGCCAGAAATTGTTAATCAAAAAACGTTCAGTCAAACACTGGCAAAAATACTACATCGCCCAGCGTTTTTCACAATGCCCGCGTTTGTCGTCAAACTTTTATTTGGGGAAATGGGGGAGGCATTAATACTCGATGGTCAGCGTGTTAAAGATGATAAGCTTAGACAACATGGTTTTCATTATGAGTATCCAAAATTAGAAGCTGCGTTAACGCATGAGTTACAAAGCGCGGTTGAAAAAACTTGACAATGATGCCTAAAAAGAGTGTAATAAATAAGCGTCCTTGCTTGCAGGAAATCGTATTGAGCCGATATTATAAAAAAATGGGATTTGTCACTGCAAGCTGTTGTGCATGCCCTTAATCTGGGAAGCCTGATGTGAGTATACGAGTCCCCCCTGATATTTCAGGGTTCAAACGAAGACTTGTGAGTGAGGCGCTTTACTATAGAAAACCTTGACTTCCTATAAACAAAAACTCAGACAAGACATTTGGCGACTGTGCGAACAAGTCGCTGTTGAACAACGCCAGTATGACGCGGCTCGCGCGGCTAAACATTTTTTTCAATCAGGCTTACTCAATAAATATCAACATATTGCTTGTTATATGTCATTGCCGCGTGAGATGAATACTCAACCCTTGTTAAAACACATTATTGATAAGCGCCAGCAATGTTATTTACCTGTCATTGATAAAAAACATCATGGCGTCATGCGGTTTGCTATTTATCGTCCTGGCGATTGTTTAATCACCAATAAATGGGGCATTGCTGAACCCACAAATGACGCTGAAAAAATAAGGACACAGGATTTAGATATTATTATTATGCCCTTGACGGCTTTTGATCGACAGGGAAATCGCTTGGGTAGTGGTGCCGGTTATTATGATCGTACGCTGGCGGGGATTAATCACTTACAACAGCGACCGGTACTTTGTGGTTACGCCTATCGTTTTCAACAAGTCGAGCAGCTTGTGCCGGACGATTGGGATGTGCCACTTGATATGGTACTTACTGAGCAGGGGATTACAATTGTGCGCGACAATCATAGTGGCTAAAAGCGCGTAATGGCATGTCAAAATCACGGCTAAGCGCCATGAGTTTAATGGCCGATCCCATCTCGCCAGGTAATAATAATTTTTTAATGGCTTGTTGTTCACTTTTTGTCATCGTGGCGCCGTATGTACGCATAAAATTAGCGGCACCGGCAGCTAATAAAAAAGCGGCCTGATGAGTAAAGCCGGCAACATTAAGATTCGCGGTAATCGCGCTTTCAGCTAACAGGGTAAAATCAACATGCGCGGTAATGTCTTGCAAACCACATAAGATGAGCGGATTATCATGTCCTCGATGTTTATAATAACACATCAAACTGCCTTGATGCCGTTGCGGATGATAGTACTCACCGCGTGGATAGCCGTAGTCTGATAATAACATGACGCCGGCTTTAAGACGATCACTTAAACTGTTTAACCACGATGGCATGATCATATTGATTTCTGAACAATACGGTTGCATCCAACTGTTTGAATAATGTGCCAGTTTTTGCTGAAAAAACTGATGTAATGCGTCTGTTGGTTTTCGCAACTGCCAGTCAAAGCTGTCATGTTGATAAGTGACATGATATTGTTGTAATTGCTTATTATCGTAGCAGAATTTTTCTACCGGAAACGCGTCAATGACTTCATTGGCTAAAATAATACCTGTAAATGGTGCTAAGGGGAGACGGTCTAACCAGGTGATATTGTCAGCAATCGTTTTCGCGTGAGTGTTGATATAATGCTGTTGTCGTTGACGTAATTCCGGGCTTGGTTCGAGTATCCAATACTTTGTCGGTAGCTGATTCAGTTCTGTCAATCTTCGCAGCACATCGGTGGCAAGTTTGCCTGAGCCGGCGCCCAGCTCTAATATAACCGTTTCATGTCCTCGCGCTTGTAAGCTTGCCAGTATTTGTTGGCATTGATTGGCGAGACAATAAGCGAACAATGGCGATAATTCTGGCGCGGTGACAAAATCACCGTCAGGACCAAATTTCCGCGTGCCAGCCTGATAATAACCTAAGCCTGGCGCGTATAATGCCATGTTCATAAAATCACTAAACGGCAATGAACCGCCGTTTGTATCCATGTGATGACGAATATAGGCTTGTAATTTTTTGTGATGTTGCTGTTCAGTCGCGTTAGGCGTTGGTAATTTAAGATGAGCCATTGTTGAAAATTATTCCCGCGTAGGCAGTATTGCTTTAAATTTTTTTGCGTTACCGATTTTCAGGCTAATCATTTTTAATGACGGAAATAAGGTGATACTTTGTATTTATAAGTCAAACGGTAATAACAAAACAATGCTGAAATGATGACAATCAGATAAAATACTTGATGAGATAGCAAATGAAAATAAGCGCCACTAATAGGATTGCCGAATACACCTACCAAAGCGAGCCAAACAAAAAAGGCGGGTAGCATATAGCTTCGCTGCAACGCGCGCCATATATAAATCATTTGCCATTTGTTATGGATGACAATATAAGATAAATAGAAGACTACTATAATACCGGCATAGATGATTAGAAATTTTTCCCGAGTTAAACAAAGTAGCAATGTCAACAATGTAAAGAATAGTGGGCATATTATCGTCGCGAATGGCATCCGGTAGGATGATTTACCGCGATGTGGCGTTTTAATTCTAAGTCTTATCAACGCTAAAGGACAGGCGAGGTAGCCAGTAATATGAAACATGCTGATTAAAATCGAAAGATTATGCCAATTGCGAGCGAAAAACAGTAACACAGACGCGATCGTTATATTAAAAACTAAAGAGCGACGGGAAAAATGATATTTGGGATGTAGCACATTAAAAAAAGAAGGCGCTTGTTGTTCTTGTGACAAAGCCGTTAATGTTCTTGTGGTTGAACCGGCAAATACAATCCCGGCGCCACATGGACCAAGAGACGCGCCAACATAAGCGATAATAGAAATAACATTTAATCCCAGTAAAGCGGTTAAATCAACAATTGGCGAATTTAAGTACGGTAATTCAGACCAACCATGTTGTAAATAGTGTGAGGGTAGTCCGCCTATAAAAGCGGTTTGTATTAACAAGTAGATAAGTAAGGATATTATAATCGCGATGACCATGGCTAAAGGTACGTTTCGAGACGCGTTTTTCGCTTCGGCGCAAAAACTGCTTACCGCTTGAAAACCATTAAAAGAATAAATAATGCCGGAAGCCATAATGGCACTAAAAATGCCAGTTATACCATGGGGTAACATTTTATGTTGTTTTTGGGTAACAAAATTATTGCTATGAAAAGCGACACTTAATATAGCGATGGCGACAATAATGGGGATAAATATTTTAATGACCGTAAGGATGTTATTCGATTTAGCTAGTGCGTTTACGCCCCAAAAATTCAGTAAACCGAAAATTAACAACAAACAAAAACAAAGCAATAAACCCAAACTGGTTAAATTATGTTGCGTTGTGTTATATAGATAAGGCAGCCAATGTTGGTTGACACTGGCTAAATATTGAATGGTCGCTACTGATTCAGCGGACATCACCGCGACAAGACCAAGCCAGCTGGTTAACGCGGTAATGTAACCTGTGTCATGGTCGTGTGATAATGTAAGCAAGCGCGCGAACAATCCGCGCTTGGGATGAAGGGTGACGACTTCCGCCAGCATTAAGGATAAAAATAATGCCGGTAATACCCCAATTAACCACACAAGATAAGCGCCAGTTCCGGCAAACCGTGCCGCGTAGTAGGCGTTAAATAACCAGCCACTACCAATCATTCCGGCAATGCCGGTAAAAATAAGCGACAACAATCCGATTTTATGATATTTCATTTTTCTCCTGAAAATTGAAGACAATAAAAAGCACCAGTTTGTTTTTAAAGGGTTGCTTTTTCATTTAGGTAGTTTGGTATAATAAACTTTTTAATCTGCCAGGGATTTAGATGCCGTAGCCGATTTGATAATGGCTATTTTTCCACAAACAGTATCTATTGTCAAGTTTTCCGAGCGTACTCAACAAGGTTTGCTGAGGTAAACATTTAACGATAAACCGCGATATTGAGTGAAATTATCGATGCCGTTTTTCTGCATTGATATAAGCATAGTGCCACACAATTCGCGCATAAATTGTTGATGTAGGGTGTTTGGCAGTCTTTTTAAATGTGGCAGCCAACTGGCAATTATTTTTTCTAGGTCTTGCTGGTTCCGCAATTTATAGTCATGTTTGAGCATTGCGATTTTATTGACAGTAAAACCGGCTTCTTTTGCTAAATGAGTATAATTTTGTTCATCGTAAAAATAATAGCCATGATCAAAATTTGCAAAATAACTTTTCCATTTGCAATCATTGATAAGTATATCCAGTGACTCGAAGAGATAAGGTGGAGGTGGATAAATGATGAATAATGCTTTTCCATTTGATTTAAGAGCATCAAATATATTAGCAAGTACTTTATCCTGTTCTTTAATCCAATGCAGTGCCGCGGTTGAAAGTACCAGATCAAATTCTTTTTTATAGGTAATATCGTGCGCGTCAATTTTTTTAAACTGTAGATTTGATAAAGCATTATTAGCGCCGGCAGCTTCAATCATGTGACTGTCTTTGTCTATCCCTAATATGTTAATGCTTGGGTATTGATGGCACAAATATGAATCAACTATGGCATTACCACAACCGACGTCAAGAATATTTAGCTCTCGGTTGAATTGAAATCCTGACCACTCAATTAGTTGACATATCGCATTTAATCTTATCTTTTTACTTTCATTATATCGGGTAACATTCCATAATTCAGACATACTTCATCTCTATAATTTTTAATCTAAAAATCGCGGCGGTTCCTGAGCCTGTCGAAGGGTTACATTATCACTTGGCGTCGACCCTTCGACAGGCTCAGGAACCACCCTCCGACAAAGCTCAGGGACCGCTGAAGTTTTTAGGTTTAATGCTGTTGTAAAAAAATATAGCATTTTCGAGATAGAATTGAAAGTATAAAAAAAGGGGTGTCTCATGACGACACCCCTGGTGAGGTAATTATATCTCACATTTACGACTACGCAATGTTTTGCTTAACTGATGATAGTACATCATTTCAAAATAACTGTATCAGTTTGTAACAAATTGAGATTTTCGGCGTTACCGTGTTTCTGTTACTTTTTTTAGATGTTCAGGATGATCTGGATTTAAACCACGCGCTATGGTTAGCTTAGCAATGATGGGATAGAGCGCCTGCGCGGATAATAATGGATCGCAAACGGGATGTAAGCTGGGTGGTAACAACAAGCAGCGATGGGCGATGGTTTGGTGTTGGGCGACATCAATTTTATCAGCCGGGATGGTCAATAATACATTCGCTTTCATTGCTTTAATACGTTGCGCTAATTCCAATAAAGCGGGCAGGGATTGATCACCTTGAGCCAGTAATAATATCGGGTGATTTTCTTTAATCAATGCCAATGGACCATGCAATACTTCAGCACTGCTAATGGCTTCGGCATGAATTGATAGGGTTTCTTTTAATTTGAGGGCGATTTCCTGAGCGATGGGGAAACCATAGCCACGCGCGAGTACTAACAAAGTATGGATTGTTTTCAGCTCGTCAATGAATGCGTTGGTGTTTAATTGTAGGCTTTCCGCCATGCGTTGCGGCAGTTTTTGACCACAATCGATTAACGCTTTGTCCTTGGCGTAGTAAGCTATAAATTGTATGAACGCCGACAATGATGCTAAATACGTTTTTGTTGCCGGCACAGCTTTTTCTTCGCCAGCCCATAGTGGTATGACATATTCAGCAATATCCGCCATCGGTGAATTTGTTTTATTAATAAACGCGACAGTAATGGCGCCAGCTTTTTTAGCGTCCGCCAGAGTTTCACAGATATCCGGGCTTTGACCGGATTGTGAAATACCAATGACCAGACTATCGCGGTAATTTAATGTTTTGCCGTACACGGTCAAAACCGAAGGCGCGGCGGATGAAGTCACCACACCCATAAACGTTTCTAATAAATACTTAGCAAAGGTAGCCGCGTTGTCTGAACTGCCACGCGCGACAGTCACCGCGAACGCCGGTGGCTGTGATTGCAGACGTTTTGCCAGTGCTTGTAGTATCTCGCTATTTTCCTGCCATTGCCGAGCGATAACTTGGGGCGTTTGCTCAGCTTCTTGTTGCATTAAAGTCGACATGATTTTTTTATGCTTTACTTGGTGGAAAAATACATTTCAATTTCTTCCAGCGTTTTGTTTTTTGTTTCCGGCAATATGAACGCGGCAATTAAGAAATAGAAAACCGTGAAGATCGCGCATAGCCAGAATACACCCTGGTAACCGCCTGTCCATACGGAAATAGGCATCACCAGTGCCGCTAATATCGATGATATGGCTGAATTAAAAAACAAACATACCGACATGCCGGCGCCACGAATCGGCATGGGGATGAGTTCGGAAATAACCAGCCAGACAACAACACCCGGTCCAACGGCAAAAAAGGTGATATAGACCATCAATCCTATAATCAGCAGAATACCTTTGGTCATGGTATTTGGCATCAATGAGATAAAACCACAATAAACAAGTGCTGCTAACACGCCAAACGTGCCAATCGAAAGCAACAGCTTACGACCGACTTTATCAATAAGCAAAATGGCAATAAAGGTAAAAATGAAGTTTAACAAGCCAACACCAATCGTGCCCATCATTGAGACTTTATCTGAAGGAATGCCGGAATGTCCTAGGATCAAGGTACTGAATTGCAAAATAGAATTCACCCCTGTCAATTGCCCCAAACAAGCGATGGACAGCGCTATCAGAAAAGGTATCAGGTAGCGGCGTTGTGATAATTCAGTAAAAAATAATCCGATGCCTTTAAAAAAGCCAACTTCAGCGACATGCGCTTGATGTTGATACAGTTTCTCCATCTGTTCAAGATGCTGGGTTAATTCTGTTTCATGACATGTTTTTCTTAATATTGCTGCTGCCACCTTTTTTTTGCCACGATTGTAAAGCCAGCGTGGTGATTCGGTAATGACAAAAGAGCCTAAAAATAAAATAACCGCGGGGACTAAAATTGTCATAAACATGTAGCGCCAGCTACCATGACCAATCAGTAAGCGACCAATCACAAAAGCGATTAGGATACCGCTGGTGAGTAAAAGTTGGAATAGTGAGATGACGCGACCGCGTATCCGTGCTGGTGTGCTTTCGGTGAGGTAGAGTGGAATGACAATGGTAATAATGCCGACGCCAATACCTTGGATAAAACGTCCGATCAACGCGGTATAAAATTCGTGCGCGCCGAGAATAATGGCCACACCAAAGATAAATATCACAGCGGATAGGCGTACCATCATACGTCGTCCAAACACATCGGCTAAAGAACCGGAAAAAAGGGTGGCAATACAACCACCACCTAATACAGCCGCGACGATAAACGAAAGCTGTACATGGGTTAAGTGCAGGTCTTTATTCATTAATCCTAAAGCACCATTTATCACACCAATGTCATAACCATATAATACCCCGCCTAGACAAGCGAAGCAGATAACGAAGAATGTGAATGGTGTCATGCGCTGTGCGGACTGTGTTGTGTTCATGCTATATCCTCCGAAATTGTTAGTTTTTATACCCCATACTTCAAGATGTGCAATTATATATATCAAGAAAAGCAGAGAAAGTCAAAAAAGTTGCCCTGCTTTTTCGGGTCAATTCTTAAACACATCAGCGGTTTGTCATTTTTCATCAACTATCTGTTTTTATTAAGAATAATCCATTTATCTATTCGGGTTTAACCCTACTAACTTAAGATAATCATAGTGATTTGCGTGATTGGACAACGTTGCGGCAATTAACAACAAGCTAACTTAACAAGAGGTAAAAAAATGTAATTATAGCTAGCATACAATCAGATTTTTTGTAACTATTTACGTACCCCAAAAAATTACTTGCTATTTTAGCTGAATACTATATAATAGTTTTCAATT
>JBCCYM010000041.1:0-16335 GCA_039190005.1 Pseudomonadota bacterium | reverse complement strand
GGCTTCGACAAGCTCAGCCATCCACACGTTGAGTTTGCCTAAGGGCGGTCCCTGAGCCCGTCGAAGGGTGGTCTCTGAGATTGCCCAAGGGTTTAATAGGCTTTCCAAGGCCATGACCAGGCTTCGACAAGCTCAGCCATCCAGACGTTGAGCCAGCCGAAGGAGGTTAAACTATTAGATTTTTACAGTCGCCAATAACAAGCGTAGTTTTTGCCATTGCGCGCGGTTCATCATGCCTTTAAATAGCACAATGCTTTTCTGCTGTTTTAACCATTGCTTCTTGGTATTGGTGTCGAGTTTAAAATTTAAAATGATCAAATAAGCGCTGACAAAACTATTTTCTAGCAACTGTGCTGAATATTCTTTGTCATTATGATCGGTGATCATCCAGTGTTGATCATGATAAGCGAAAGCAAGCGGTATGTGTCGGGTGTGGCGGTAAAATTGATAGCCCATGATAGCCGCCAACACAAGGCAGATGATGCTTTTAAGGAGTAGTGAGAGTCCGCAAAAATAAATCGCGGCGACACAGAGTATTGATAAAGCAATAAGTATGATAATACTATGTTTGGGTTGTTTAATTTTGATGTTGATTTTCTGATCCATCAGTGCGTTTTTCATGATATAGTCCCTCATTATGTAATGTTTCGCGTATGATTTGAATAATATCAGTAAGTTCATCGCGCTTAAAGTCTTTATTTAAAATTAACCAAGAATAGAGTTCTTGGTCAGAACAATTAAGCAAAGCGGCAAATTGTGTTTTTTGCGCGGCTGTTAGTCCTGAATAAGCTTGTCGCAGAAACCTTTGCAGTATTTCATCCAATTCCAGCATACCGCGACGACATGCCCAGTTCAATTTTGCGCTGTTATGTCTTGCTTCAGTGTTTTGCATGGCTAGTGTTGTACTGAAAAGCGTTGGCGGATATAGGAGAATAGCGCTCTTAATCCGATTAATTCGCCACCTTCGGGGTGACCGGGTTTTTCGTAAAGATTCCAGGCGGAAATATCAAAATGCAACCAATCCATTGTGTCAGTAACAAATTGCTGCAAAAAAAGCGCCGCCGTAATCGCGCCAGCATACGGTACTTTACTGCTGTTTTTAAAATCAGCGGCATTGCTTTCTAACATTTGCCAATAGGGTTGATGCAATGGCAGCTGCCAGATGAGATCATTTTCTAAATGCGCGAAATTTTGGACATCGTTGGCTGTTTTTTGCTTTGAGGCAAACATTGCCGGTATATCAAAACCTAAAGCAGATCTGGCCGCGCCGGTAAGGGTAGCGAAGTCAATTAACAAATCGGGTTTGGTATTGGAGGCTTCAGTAAGCGCGTCGGCTAGAATCAATCTGCCTTCTGCATCCGTACTGTACACTTCAACAGTTTTGCCATTACGCATCTTGATCACATCGCCGGGTCGATACGCATTGTCACTGATGGCATTATCAACAGCTGGAATCAGCAATCGTAATCGAACCGGTAAATTATCTTCCATAATCATTCGTGCCAAGGCTAAGGCATGGGCGGCGCCGCCCATATCTTTGCGCATCAAATCCATTGCCGCTAATGATTTGATATCGAGCCCACCGGTGTCAAAACAAACACCTTTGCCAACTAAGGTAAGGCTGGGATGGCGTAAATCACCCCATTGTAGGTCAATCAATCGGGGTAATCGGCGACTGGCTTTGCCAACGGTATAAATGGCATGGTAGCCTTTTTTCACCAAAGCGTCGCCGACAATTTGTTTGACAGTGGCATGATATTGTTGACTAATTTGTGACACAAGATGGGCGACCTGCTCAGGGCCGAAATCTTCGGCGCTGGTGTTAATGATATCACGGCCCATTTTGAAGGCATTGATGACGGTTTGAATGGTTTTATGATTGCAGCATTTTGGCACAATTAAATTAGCCGCTTGTTTTTTTTGTTTTTTGTATTTGAGAAATTGGTAAGAGCCTAAACCCCAGCCAATGACAATTTGCTGTAATAAATGATCTTCAAAATAATTTTCGATATAATATTTCCCCGGCGGTAATTTATAGGGAAGGTGAGCAATTAACCACATGTTTTGTAAATCATCGCTTATGACCAGTACACGTTCTATGGTGCCTTCATGGTTGGCGATAAGACAGAATCCCTTGGTGTCGATATCGTATTGGTTTTGATTGACCCAGTTTTTTACAACTTGACTTTGCCCATTTAGCCAGCTTTTTAAATCAGATTTACTTATAGCCAGTATAGGTGTCGCCGTCTTAATGTCAGTATCAGAATAGTAGCGATAATTCATAATTAATTTATAACCTCAATACTTAACTTTTCTGAGTATAAACTTGATTAAGTTTAGAAGCAACTGCTATAAAGTGAAATCAGTAAAAATTTTGACTTTCCACATTTTTCATCATACTATGAGTGCGCACATTGAGGTGCGATGGATATATCAATAATGGTTCGCTAAACATGAATTCCACAATCAACAATATCAAAAGCGATTTTATTGCCAGTGTTGTCGTATGGCTGGTAGCGTTACCCCTTTGCCTGGGTATTGCGCTGGCTTCTGGTGCGCCATTATTCAGTGGCATATTAAGTGGTATTATTGGCGGTATTGTTGTTGGGTTACTCAGTGCTTCTTCGGTCAGTGTCAGTGGTCCTGCCGCGGGTTTAATCACCGTTGTATTGACGGCTATTACCCAACTCGGTAACTATCATGTTTTTTTGCTGGCGGTCTTGATTGCCGGTATATTGCAAATTATTATTGGTTTGCTGCGTGTCGGCTTTATTTCAGATTATGTGCCATCCAATGTGATTCAGGGATTGTTAGCGGCGATTGGGATTATGGTTATTATCACACAAATTCCGTTAGCTTGCGGGTTTAATCAGCATTTATCAACCTCTTTCTATCGATTTTTTCGTTCAGGTTCTCTCCATGCTGTCGAGACTCATTTTAATGTTGGCGCGATGATTATTTCAGTTGTCACTCTGTTGATTATGATCTATTGGGATAAGTTTGCCATTAAAACGTTACGTGTTATACCAGCGGCGGTTATTGCTGTTATTATTGCTATTCTTTTGAATGTTAGTTTTAATCAATTTTTCCCCACATTAGCGCTTAATCATTATCATTTAATTGATTTTCCTGATACCTATGGTTTATCCGGATTTTTCTCTCAATTAATGACGCCTGATTTTAGTGCCTGGCGTAATTATAATGTCTATGTTTACGCGGTAATTTTGGCGATAGTCGCCTCATTGGAAACAGTGCTTAATTTGGAAGCCTCAGAGAAGCTCGATAAAAAAAATCGTTACGCCTCACGTAATCGTGAACTTTTCGCCCAAGGTGTGGGCAATGCCTGTGCCGGCTTATTCGGTGGTATGCCGATCACTTCGGTGATTATCCGCTCATCCGTTAATATCAATTCAGGCGCTAAAACAAAGTGTTCAACCATTTTTCACGGTACAATAATGTTAATCGGGACTTTGTTCTTTGCCAGATGGTTGGATTACATTCCCTTGGCAACATTGGCTGGGATTTTGATTTATACCGGTTATAAGCTTTGTAATCCAAAGATGATCATGGCGGCTTATAATAAAGGTTTGAATTATTTTATACCGTTACTAGGCACGATTATTGGTATTGTTTTCTCTGATTTGTTAAAAGGCATTATTTTTGGACTATTGTTGAGTGCTGCTTTTATTCTTTATAATTATGCTAAAAGCAAGTTCACTGAAGTCCATGAAAAACATCCAAGTGGCATGATTACCCGTTTTATTTTGCCGCAACGTGTCAGTTTCTTGAGCAAAGCGGCGATTATCCGTTCCTTGAATACCATTCCGGAAAAATCAAGAGTGATTATTGACGCCTGGATAACAGACTATATTGATCAAGATATTCTCGATGTGATTCGTGTATTCAGAGATGTGCAATCCAAGAATAAAAAAATAAGTTTAAATCTTGAAGGATTTAAGCGGAAATATGCTGAACTGAATCAGCTGTCTTTTATTGAGGCGACGAGTTATGATGTTGTTGAGAGTTTATCGGCACAGCAAATTTTAACGATTCTTAAAGAAGGCAATCATCGTTACTTAAATGAGACGCCTATTCACCGAAATCGTAAACAACGATTGCTGGCTACAGCCGAGGATCAGAATCCGATGGCGCTTGTTTTAGCCTGTATTGACTCTCGCGTTCCGGTGGAACTTGTTTTTGATGTTAGCATTGGTGATTTGTTTGTGACGCGCGTGGCGGCCAATATTCTCAATGAAAGTGTGCTCGCGTCAATTGAATATGCCGCTGAAGTGGTCGGGGTAAAATTGATTGTTGTGTTGGGTCATACCAATAATGGTCTGATTAAAGTGGCTTGTGATCGTTTTAAAGTAGGTCATATGGCTGATTTGATCAAAAAAATAGAACCGGCAATTGAGTTGGAAATTGAAACACGAGAAAATCGCGATGGCAGTAATGTCGATTTTGTCAATAATGTTGCCAGAAATCATGTTAAATTAACATTGGATGAAATATTACAGCAAAGTGATATTATATCGTCACGATTTGATCAAGGTAAAGTCGCGTTGCTTGGTGCGGTTTATGATGTGAAAACAGGTAAAGTTGATTTTGGTGATTTAATTTGTCATCATGCTGAAACTCAATCTAGCTTAGAAGAACAAGCTAAACCGATAACAGCGGGCGCTTTGAACACGACCACTTAGTTGATCTGGAATCCATTAATATTTCTGTACTTATAGTCGTCTTACTGTCATAATACCTTTATCTCCGTCATTCCCGCGCGGGCGGGAATGACAAGTGGTCCCTGAGCCTGCTTGCCCTGAGCCTGCCGAAGGGTCGAAGGGCGGTCCCTGAGCTTGCTTGCCCTGAGCCTGTCGAAGGGTCGAAGGGTGGTTTATAACATTCAAGAAAATAATGGCAACAACAAAAGCAATTATTTTGGCTGGTGGCGCTGGTACGCGACTCTATCCTTGTACTCAGGTCATCAGCAAACAATTACTGCCGGTTTATGACAAGCCGATGATTTATTATCCGCTTTGCACAAGCATGTTAGCGGGTTGTCGTGACATTTTAATTGTAACAACAACACATGAACAAGCTTTATTTAAGCGATTCCTCGGCGATGGCGCGCAATGGGGGTTAAATTTCAGTTATGTCACTCAAGACAAACCAAGAGGTATTGCCGATGCTTTTCGTGTGGGCGCTTCATTTATTGGTCGTGATCATGTCTTTCTTATTCTTGGCGATAATCTTATTTTTGGTCATGAATTAGGTAAAGTACTAATTGAGAGTAATCATCAGCAAGCTGGCGGGATAATTTTTGCTTTCAAAGTGAAAGATCCAGAACGTTATGGTGTGCTTGGTTTTGATCAGAACGGCAAGGTTAATCAAATTGTTGAAAAACCAACACAGCCACCTTCGCATTACGCGGTATCCGGACTATATTTTTATGATCAACAGGTTGTTGATATTGCTAGAGATTTGAAACCCTCGGCGCGAGGTGAATTGGAAATCAGTGACATCAACGCTGAATACTTACGTCGTGATCAGTTAACCGTCAAGCGTTTTAATCGCGGTGTTGCTTGGCTGGATACTGGTACTGTGAATTCTATGCTTGATGCCGGTAAGTTTATACAAATCCTTGAGCAACGCCAGGGTTTGCGTATTGGCTGTCCTGAAGAACTTGCTTGGCGTCAAGGTTATATTGATGATCAGCAGTTAGAAAACTTAGCACAACCTTTATTAAAAAGCGGTTACGGCACTTATCTTTTGGAATTGCTGCATGAAAGTAAGTGATACAAAAATACCCGGTGTAAAACTCATTCAACCGGACGTTTATGGTGATGAACGTGGTTATTTTTATGAAAGCTTTCAACAACAACGTTATCATGATCATGGTATCGAAGCCGTATTTATTCAGGATAATCAGTCTTATTCCCGACGTGGTGTTTTACGCGGCTTGCATCATCAAAAACAGTATACCCAGGGCAAATTAGTGTCGGCAATGAGCGGCCAGATTTTTGATGTGGTTGTTGATATCCGTCATGGTTCTCCGACATTCGGTCAATGGTTGAGTGTGATATTGACAGGTGAACAGCATAATCAGCTTTATGTGCCGCCGGGATTGGCGCATGGTTTTTTGGTAATGTCTGAGACAGCACATTTCGCTTATAAATGTACCGATTACTATCATCCTGAATCTGAGATGTCTATTCAGTGGCATGATCCGGATATTGGTATTGCTTGGCCTTTAGAAAATATCGCGCCTGTTGTATCCGCTAAAGATAACAACGCTTGTCGCTTACGAGATATTCCGATTGCTGATTTGCCTGTTTATAGTTATTGTGAAAATAAACCAAAAACTAGCGTAGAGAAAGATTTAACAAAGAAGGTAAGCGTTGAATAAAGTTAATTTATTAGACATTACTAATTTTCTTCTGGCATTGCTGTATTTTCTCCCGTCATTCCCGCGTAGGCGGGAACCCTTCGACAAGCTCAGGATAAGATCCAGGAGAAAAATGTCTATGCCTGTAGGGTTTTCTCTGGATTCCCGCCTACGCGGGAATGACGGAAATAAATGTGGGAAAGTGCAATGAAATTGCTGATTACCGGTGCCGATGGTCAATTAGCTTGGGATTTAGCGCAGCAGGTTAAAATAATGGCATCGACTGAGTCGGCTTTCTCATTTGTTGCTTTGAATAAGCAGCAATTAAATATCTGTGAACCGGATAGTGTTAAAATGGCAATGCAGCAATATCAGCCGGATATTGTCATCAATACCGCGGCTTATACCGCGGTTGACGCGGCCGAACAGCATCGTAATCAAGCGTTTGCGGTTAATCAGCATGGTGCCGCTGTTATCGCCCAAGCCTGTGCCGAGGCGGATGTACCGCTTATCCATATGTCAACAGACTATGTTTTTGATGGACTTGGTCATCATGCTTATTGTGAAAACGATACACCACGCCCGATCAATACCTATGGCGAGAGTAAATGGCAGGGCGAGCGCGGCATCATGAATAGCATGTCGAATTATATCATTCTACGTGTGAGCGGTGTGTTTGGGGTGCATGGCCATAATTTTGTTAAAACCATGATTAAGTTAGGGCAAGCGCAACGACAAATTCAGGTGATTGATGATCAGATTACCTGTCCAACACCGGCAGGTGATATTGCTGACGTGATCTTAAACATCGCGAAAAAAATGATGACATCACCTGAAAAATCATTATACGGTATTTATCATTATTGTAGCAATCCGCCGGTGAGTTGGTATCGGTTTGCTCAAGCTATTTTCGCGGAAATGCGCCTGCTGCAAAAACCGTGTACACAAGATGTCAAGCCAATCTCTCATGTTGATTATCGAACGGCGGCAAAACGCCCCTTACATTCCGTGCTCGATTGCACTAAAATAGAGCGCTGTTTTAATATTCAACAAGTACCTTGGCAGATAGGTTTAAAATCGCTTATTAGAGAATTAATGCTATGAAGTATACCATGAAAAATGTGTTGGTCACCGGTGGCGCTGGTTTTATCGGCAGTAATTTTATCCGCTGTTTATTAAGGTTGCCGCAAGCGCCGATGGTCATCAATCTTGATTTATTGACCTATGCCGGATCGAAAAAAAATTTACAGGCATTACCTAAAGCCGATCAACATCATTTTGTTCAGGGGGATATTTGTGATGGGAGATGCATTGATAACTTATTCCGTCAATATAATATTGATACCGTAGTGCATTTTGCCGCTGAGAGTCATGTCGATCGTTCGATAAGCGGTCCGGCACCTTTTATTCAAACCAACGTTGTCGGCACATTTACACTGTTGGAAGCCGCGCGCCAATATTGGCTTGGAGAAAAAAAATACAATCAGCAACAATGCCGTTTCCATCATATCTCCACCGATGAAGTGTATGGCAGTTTAAACAAAGAAGATCCCGCTTTCACTGAACACACAGCCTATACGCCTAATTCACCGTATTCCGCTTCAAAAGCCGGTTCAGACCATTTGGCGCGCGCTTATTATCATACTTATAAATTACCTGTCACCATTTCAAATTGTTCCAACAATTATGGTCCTTATCAACATCCAGAAAAATTTATCCCAACAATTATTCGCAGTTGTCTTAACAATCAATGTATTCCTGTCTATGGTGATGGCAGTAATATTCGTGATTGGCTTTATGTCGATGATCACTGTCAGGCAGTGATCAACATTATTAGCGCCGGTAAAGTGGGCGAAACGTATAATATCGGTGGTAATAGTGAATACAGCAATCTTGATGTTACCGGCAGGATTTGCAAACTATTAGATGAATTAAAGCCAAAACAGAACAGTTATCGTGAACAAATACGTTTTGTTGACGACCGCTTAGGTCACGATTGGCGCTACGCGATCAACCATGACAAAATAAGCCAGACACTGAATTGGCAACCGCTGGAAGATTTTGACAGCGGTTTAAGAAAAACCATCGCCTTTTATGATATGTAGATACGGAGCATGCTATGTTAACAATTATCGCAATAATTATCGGTTATTTACTCGGATCAATAAATTTCGCTATCTTGAGTTCGCGCTACTTAGCGCTGGATGATCCGCGGCATCATGGTTCGGGCAATCCGGGCGCAACAAATATGTTGCGTACCGGTAATTACGGCGCGGCAATGATTACACTGCTGGGTGACGCCGCGAAAGGATTAATTGCCGTATTGATTGGTCATGCTTTATCTGTTCATGGTTTTTGGCTGGCTTTAGTGGCATTAGCCGTGTTCATTGGTCATTTATATCCGGTATTTTTTAAGTTTAAAGGTGGCAAAGGTGTTGCAACACTGTTTGGTCTTTTGCTGGGTTTGCATTTTAGCTTGGGCATTGTCGCCATTATCATATGGTTAATTATTGTGGCAATTTTTGCTTACGCGTCACTCGCGTCATTGGTGACGGTAATCATTGTGCCGATAAACTGTTTGTTCCTGGGGGAGGCGTCTTATTTTATACCTTTAGTCATCATTTCCGCGTTTATTATTTATCGGCATCAGGATAACATCGAACGATTGCGACGTGGACAGGAAAGAAAAATTTCTTTTCCCTGGAAAGATAAAGAATGAAATCTATTATTTTATGTCTTTGCTTGCTGGTGTTAACAGCGTGTACCATACACTCTCAGCGAGACGCGCGAGCGCTAACACCTAAACTCGCGTCGCGTTATCACGCTATTGTGATCGCCAATCAGCATGAGATAAAGTTTGATGTCAGTGTGCGAAGTAATGTGGCTACTTTTCACAATCAGTCCGGTATTACCTTGGCTCAGTTTTTGGCGGTAAACTGCCCGGCGTTAGGTAAAGTCACCGCCAAAAATCCCGACCAGGCTTTTTTACAGTATTATGACAGTGATATCGCGCTTTTTGCTTACGGTTTTAGTAAAGCCACTTTTTTTGCCCGGGAATTTACCCTGCATCCATTTGAGAAAAAAGATAAAGATCAAGTGATATTGAAAACAATATCACCATATAACCCGAATCATCCAAAGACTTGTGATGTTGTTATTAAGCTAACATCGGACAGCGCGAAATAACTATAATTTATGAGATATACGCGCATTGTGCTTGGTTGCATAAAAACATCGGTAAGGGTATTTTTTTGACTTTTGGACCAAAGACCAGCTAAATAAAAAACGCTATCAAGGAAGATATTACTGATTAGCTTATTGTTGAGTTTGACAGGCGTTTCGCACTGTTGTTTTTTTTCACGGATGAATAGTGGTTTTGATCATAAAACCCCTTTATTTACTGATTATGCTTGTTTTTTTAGATAAATGTTGATTTTTTTCAAATAAATACTAGAAAATTGTTAAAGTTATGTTATGGTTAGAAACGGTAATTAAACATGAGGAAATAAAATGCCTTCAAAAACTAAACCTAAACCTAAAACTAAAAAGAAAGTTGTCGCAAAGAAAAAAACAACTTCTGCGCGTGCAGCTAAATCTAAAGTAACTACTAAAAAGAAAACAACAAAAGCAGCAGTAAAACGGACGACTGTAAAGAAAAAAACAACCGCGGCGGTTAAGAAGCTTCCTGCGATCAGTAAACCTTACACCAAATCACAGATTGTTGCGCATATGTCAGATGCTGCCGGGATTACTCGTAATCAAGCGGCAACAGCCTTAACAGCATTTTGTGACGTTGTTGAAGCTTCAATTAAACCAAGATCTTGTGGTAAATTCACTTTATCTGGAGTATTGACAGTTGGTATTAAGGTTCGTCCTAAGCGTCCTGCGCGTAAAGGCATTAATCCGTTTACCGGTGAAATGACTACCTTTAAAGCGAAACCAGCGAAGAAAGTTGTCAAAATACGCGCGCTTAAAGGTTTACAGGATGTGGTATAAACTGGTTTATTAAGCGAACCAAATCACAATCATTGCGATTGGAACGATTAAAACCCCTGGCGAATCCAGGGGTTTTTTCTTGATTAGCCGAATTTTTACCCCTGTGGTTGATGCCATCCTAATTTCCCCAACTGTCCAAAAAAATACTTGTTTTTATGAAAAAGTTAAGCTAGAATGATCAACCATTTTGAAAAACTGATAGAGATTAATAAAAAATGAGTACATATGTTGCAAATCCGGCTACAGTAGAACGCAATTGGTATTGCGTTGATGCCGAAGGTAAGTCTTTGGGACGTTTGGCGTCGGCTATTGCCCATCGTTTGCGTGGAAAACATAAAGCGGAATTCACGCCTCATGTTGATACAGGCGATTATATTGTGGTGATTAATGCTGAAAAAATATATACTTCAGGTAATAAATCTGAGGATAAAATATATTATCATCATACTGGTTTTCCCGGTGGGATAAAATCAATGACATTAAAAGACATGTTAGCGAGCAAGCCTGAAGAGGTGATCAAAACCGCCGTTAAAGGTATGGTGCCTAAAGGTCCTTTGGGTCGGCAAATGCTAAAGAAGTTAAAAGTTTATCGTGGTCCTGAGCATCAACATGCTGCTCAGTGTCCGGAAGAATTAAAGATTTAAAGATTGGGAGAGGTGAATCGTGGCAGCATCAGAAATTTATCAAGCTACAGGTCGTCGTAAAACATCTTCCGCGCGTGTGTTTCTTACCGCGGGTAAAGGTAATATTGTGGTCAATGGCAAACCATTAGATGATTATTTTGGTCGCGAAACCGCGCGTATGATTGTTAAACAGCCATTAGAAGCGCTTGATAATCTTAATCATTTTGATATTAAAGCTACTGTCTCCGGCGGGGGTATCAGTGGACAAGCTGGCGCCTTGCGTTTGGGGGTATCTCGTGCCTTGCTGCAAGCGGAAGACAACTGTCGCGCTGTGTTGAAGGAAAAAGGTTATCTGACGCGTGATGCCCGTAAGGTAGAGCGTAAAAAAGTTGGTCTGCATAAGGCGCGTAAAGCAACCCAATTCTCGAAACGTTAAACAATAACCGCAGTGGTCCCTGGTCTTGTCAAAAGGTTGGCGGCAAGATGAGAGTGGGAGTGTAACGCTTTGGTGAAATTCTATTTCTATCCTCCCGTCATTCCCGCGCAGGCGGGAATCCAGAGAAAAAACTACAGGCATAAAAAATTTTTTCTTAATACCAATAAGACAACTAGAATAGATTTAATTGACTATAGGAAAAACCAAACGCATAAACATTTTTCTCCTGGATTCCCGCCTGCGCGGGAATGACAGGAAGTGTGTTTAATTATTCAATATTCTGCGCTTGTTCGCGCATTTCTTCAATGGTGACTTTGATGTTAATACCGGCATGGGTGCTATCAGCGTCGGCTGATTTCGCTGCCAGTGTGTTTGCCTCACGATTGCATTCCTGAAGTAAAAAATCAAGCCGACGACCAATCACAGCGGCTTGTCGCAGTAGACGTTTTATCTCATCGCAGTGTATTTGTAAGCGATCAAGCTCTTCAGCGACATCCAGTTTTTGCAAATGAAATACAATTTCTTGGCTGATCCGACTCTCATCAATATCAGCTTTTATACTTTCCAGACGCTGTTCAAGTTTCTCTTTTTGTTTGTTGATGATGCTAGGGCGCATCTGATGTATTTTCGCCAGCTCGACTTCAATCAGATCAACACGTTGTTGTAATACTTTACTGATATCTGCGCCTTCGCGTTCCCGAATTTCAATGAGACCGGTCAAGCTTTGTTCAAATAGATCAAGCGCGTGTTTTTTACTATCGGTATAATCAGTGCCATTGGCAATCAGTGTGCCTGGAAAGTTGAGCAGTTCTGTCACACTGCCGCTGGCTATATCAGGCATGACGGTCATAATTTGTTGCCGAAGCGCGGCTAAATTTTCTAGGCGTTTGCTATTAATCTGTATTTCAGACGTCGCGCCAATGCTGGGGTGATAGTGTAGGCGACAGGTAATTTTGCCACGATGTAATCGCGCTTTAAGTTGTTTGCGCAGTTCGGGTTCTAAATCAGAAAATACTTCCGGCACATGAAATTTAACTTCCAGGTAACGATGATTCACCGAGTGCAGTTCCCAGATCAATTCATAGTGTTCATGGTTATATTTTTGGGTGACAAACGCGGTCATACTTTTTGGCATAGTTGTTTCCTATATGGGGGGTGTTTTTGTAAATAAGGACTAGAAAAAGATGAGGTATATAATAAGTAGTATTAACGCGTATTTTATTAAATAATAAACGCGGCGGTTTTTAGCTTTTATTTTTTTACCCAATCGTCTAATGGCATATAAATACTTAAATGCTTTATTAATAAATCCGGTGCGGTCTTCTTCAGTATTGGGTGAAATTGCTGCCGCTAATAATAGTTTTGAAAAGAAAACATTAAACATGTCGGCAAACTTGTAGCGCATCGGTCGGTAAATATCGCAGAATAAAATCACTCTGTTTTGTTCAGTATTGTTGTAAGCGTAATGAATATAGGTTTCATCAAACATCACATCTTTGCCATCGCGCCAGCTATACGCTTGACCATCAACGTAAATCAGGCAGTTATCATCATTTGGTGTGATCAAACCAAGGTGATAGCGTAAAGAACCGGCGTAGGGATCACGATGTCTTGGCAATTTACCTTGCGGTGATAATTGAGCGAACATGGCGGATTTAATGGATGGTATTTTTTCAATCAGAGCGAGTGTTTTCGGGCATAAGCGTTGCGCCGATGGATGCGCTTTTTGATACCATTTAATATAAAAACGTTTCCAGCCATTACGAAAAAATGAATTGAAACCGGCATCGTTATAACTGGTCGCTGATTTTATATCACTGGTTTCAACCAGTTGTAGCGCTTCTTGACGAATGGTTTGCCAGTTTTCGCGCAGTAAATTGAGTTCCGGGAAATGATTGACATCAATAAACGGCCCTTTTTCTGTTTTGCTGAATAAATAAATAAACGCGTTGATTGGCGCCAAAATGGTTGAGTGATCGGTCAATTGGCGCAAAAATCGAAATCTTACTTTACCACGATAGTGTATATACATGGTTGATAGAAGAAAAATGACAACAATCCAAAGTTTTACTGATAATAATATTTGCATAATTTACATGTCTGTTCTAATCTCGGAGGATATTATAAATAAAATAGCAGAAATCTCAACTTGATGGTTAGGAATTGTTAGGTGACCGCGTCAATTTTTATTTCACTATCTAAATCAATCTGATGCCTCTGAGTTTGCGCTCCCTTCGGCAGGCTCAGGAACCACTTTGGTTGTTGGAATAATAAGATTTATCAAAAACTTGATGTGCTTAGAAATTGTAATATAATCCTAAAAATCACGGTAAATCAAGATGTTGTATTGTTACTTTTTCGATTAACCGCAATTTTTAGCTTAAAGACTGATGAAAATATGAGAGGATAGTATGATAAGAAAAATATTTTATACAGTGGTACTATGCGTTGCTGTTATTACTCAAGCAACTGCGGCAATGCTAGAAAAAATTGTCACAACCAATGCGCATGAAGGTCCGGTGTGTGTTGCCCGTCAGGATAGGCTTTACTATGCGACTAAACCCGATTTCCAAGCTGGTAAAATACCACATACATCGATCATGTATCTTGATCTAAGAACAAACAAGGTTCATACCTTTATTAAAGATGCGAATATGACCAATGGCATGTGGTTAGCGCCAGGTGGCAAAGCTTTGTTAGCGGCAGAGCAGGGCAATAAAAATTCACCGGGTGGTATTTTTCAGATTGATCTTAAAACAGCCAAGCAGACTGTCGTGGTAGATAAATTTCATGGTAAGCCATTTAATTCACCAAATAAAGTTATTGTTTCTAAGGGTGGAGTGATTTATTTTAGTGATCCGGATTATGGTTACAACCAAGGTTTTAAGCCAAAGCCACAATTATTAAACGCGGTGTACGCGTATGCCATCGCGTCACGTCAATTGAGGCGATTAAGTACCGCGTTTATAATGCCCCATGGTTTGGCGCTTTCACCCGATGAAAAATACTTATATGTGGGGGATACTGCCGCGGTTGATGGAAAATCCGGTGATCCTGACAACCCATATGATTCGCATGGTATCTATAAAATAAAATTACAAACACCGGTACAGTTGGGGACACTTGAAAAATTGGAGACAGTTTCGCCAGGTATTCCCGATGGTTTTATTATCTTACCTAACGGTCAATTATATGTTGCCGCGGGTGATGGCATACATCATTATGCCCCTAATGGTAGACTGATTGACATTATCAAGATACCAGGTGGTGCGGTGAATTTAACACCTTGTAACGGCTATTTGTATATTACCGCCGACAAAGCGATTTACCGTAGCAAGCTGGGGTAGAAAAATATGTTCATTATGCCAAAAATGTCATTCTGAGCATAAAAAACTATAAACCGCCCCACTGAAATTCTCCGTTGGGACCTAATGTTGAAAAAGGATTGTAGGCGACTTCCCAGAGAAAATTATCCGGATCAGCAAAGTAAGCGGAATAACCACCCCAGAAAACTTTTTGTGCCGGTTTTACAATTTTGGCGCCAGCCTTTTGTGCTTCAATTAACGTGGCGTTAACTTCTTCTTCAGAATTGACATTATAAGCCAGTGTGAAATTTGAATAGCCACTATTGTTCATTGAGATGTGCGCGTCTTCGGCAAGCTTATCTTTTGGATAAAGTGCTAGTGTCATGTGCTGGAGATTATAAGCGATAATATCATTATTTTCCTTATCGGCTGCCTGCCAGCCCAGAGCGTCATAAAATTTCTTTGATCTGGCAATATCTGAAACGCCTAATGTAATGATGCTTAAACGTTGTTGCATGCTTTTTTCTCTATTATATAATAGCTGATTATGAAAACAGTGTAATAAGGTTTATAGTTTTGTCAATTAATATTGAAGTTGTACATGAAACTGACTTCTTGGACATAGCTGCCATTTATCAATTTTATGTTGAGAATACGCTAGCCACGTTTGAGATAAAAGCACCTCATGCAAAAGAATTGATTGAGCGATGGCAACGGCATATTGAGATGCCATTTATTGTCGCTCGTTTGAGAGAAGAGGTCGTTGGATTTGCTTATGTCCGTCCTTATCATCAACGTTGTGCTTATAAGTCTACTGTAGAAGATTCTGTTTATGTGCACCCTCAACACACTCAAAAGGGGATAGGCGCGCGCTTATTAGAAAATCTTTTAAAAGCATGTCAAGATAAAACTATTAAAGAAATTATTGCCCGTATTGCTATCTGGGAAAATAGTGCGTCTTCTATCAACTTACATAAGAAATTTGGCTTTCAAGAAAAAGGATGCTTAACAAATGTTGGGTTCAAATTTAATCGATTTGTTGATACGGTATTGTTGCAGAAAAGCATCTACCCATCTTGAAGTGCAGTAGGTATAGACAAAAATGACGCGAGTTAAGGAAATTTACATTATTCATATTTGACCCATATGCAGGTATTTTGATAAGCAGCTCCGTTTTTTCTAAAGCGTCAAAAACACTGGCAATAGTATGTCTGCTAATCTTGAGTACTTCTTCTAATTTGGCCAAACTAGTTGTGTCATTTTCAGTAATAGCAAAAAGAATTTGTTTAACCATTTCTGACCAATAAGTATTAACAGCGGGTTTTAATGTCAATAGTGTATTATAAGCATCTTTAAAATTATCTGAATAATATAGCTAGTCTAATGCGCTCTTTTAACCTTTTTATTGGAAATACTTTGTTTTATGTCATTTCATACTCAATAAAACACATGGGCGCCATTGTTTCGAAAATAGCGTAAGCGCTCAGTTTGCTATCCATGATAAATATATAGTTTACTCTGATTCTAACATTCAACTATATTGTATCCAGAATTCTTAAGACTATCTTTATGAATTTTCATATAGGGATGACG
>JBCCYM010000040.1:0-16440 GCA_039190005.1 Pseudomonadota bacterium | reverse complement strand
TTAATGAAGAAGAACAAGCGATTGCAGAGCGTTTAAACTCTGAAGTTATTTATTATTATGGAGTAATCTCTACATATGGTCGACAAATATTAAGAAACACGATCGAAGAGGTAATTTCAAAAAACAATAAGAAAAAAGCACTTAGCATAATATTAACTACACCAGGTGGAATTGTTGAAGAAGCTGAAAAAATAGTAGAAATTATTAGACATCACTTTAAGCAAATTTATTTTATCGTTCCAAATATGGCCATGTCCGCAGGAACTATTTTATGTATGTCAGGCAATAAAATTTATATGGACTATGCTTCTTCGTTAGGACCTATTGATCCTCAAGTGTTGGGTAAAGATGGTAAATTTTTGCCTGCGCTGGGGTATCTCGATAAGGTATCAGAATTGATTGAAAAATCACGTGATAATACAATTACCCCAGCGGAATATACTATGCTGCAACAGCAAGATTTGGCAAAACTTAGATTATATGAACAAGCCAGAGAATTATCAGAAACTCTCCTAAGAGAGTGGCTGGTAAAGTACAAATTTAGTGATTGGACTACGCATTCGGAAAAAAGTCAGAAGAAAGAGAGGGGTGTAACTAATAGAGAAAAAAAAGAGAGAGCAGAGGAAATTGCAAAACTTTTATCTGACAATAAAAAATGGCATTCTCATGGAAGGATGATAAGTAAAGATAAGTTAGAAAGTGAGCTAAAATTAAAAATAGAAGATTTAAATTCGAATAAACAGCTATCAAGTCATGTTAGACTATACAACGATACGTTAACAGATTATTTACAAAAGCAAAATGTAAATTTTTATGTACACAATAGGCACATTAATTCTTATGGTGAATAAAATGAAACTCTCAATAGAATTGGAAAATTTAAAAAAACAGAAAATTTTAAATAAAAGTTTTTCTAAACAAATTAGTGTCTATAAAAATTTTAAAAAGAAGTTAAATGATTCAGGAATAAAACCTCAAAAAGATACTTATGATGTTGAATTAATGGATAAGGTATATCATAAGATTTAGTTGATTATACATTTTTTTGGCTAACGTAATTGTCTTATAATTGATGAAATAGCAATAATTTGCGTAATCTTAAGTCGATTATTTGATCTCCTCTCATATCAAGCAAACTGTGGTTTAAGTCGAGACCGTGAGCGTTTGGGTTGAATGTCCACTGTCATTTTCAGACCAGTGCGTTCCAGGTTTTCTTCGACACTTAGTCGGATAAACTGTTCTGGCGGATAGCCTAAAATCTCAGCGTAATGTGCAGCCATTTTGATACTAATACTTTTACGATTATGCTCAATATCACAAAGTTGTTGTTGAGATATGCCCAGTTTTTCAGCAAATACTGTTTGAGAACAATCTTTTGCTTGACGAATAGCCCATAGTAAACGTCCTAGCGTCAATTTGCCGGCGATTTTTTCAATAAACTTAAGATTATTTTTAGTATTTTTATCAATACCCATGATGAAGTTCCTTCAATAATTCCTATAAATTTAATGCTATTTTAAAATCCTTTTAGCTCGTAAGGATAAAGCTATATGATAGCAATCATTCATATCGATAATATTACACTAAAAAAGTGTATTTTTCAAGCAAAATCAACGGTGCGTTGATTATTATCCCTAAAATAGAAATCGAAATATTCAGAGATAGGTTGGACATTATAGTAGTTATGTTTCTCGTTAACGTAATTATCTTATTAATTAAACTAGCAATAGTTTGCCCATTTTTTAATACGTTACCGAAGATAAGCAAAATTAACACTATTTAAGCGGCTTTAATATGTACTCTCCGTCCGATAAGCGCGTAGATTTGTGCGATAGTTGCTAGTGTTAAATTCGCTTCGCCTTTGATCATTCGCGACACTTGACTAGGGCTTTTTCCTAATCGCCGACTGAACTCATTGAAACCAATATCATGTTCAGACATATAATTGGTAATGTCCTTAGCAATATCTTGCTGGAGCATTTTCAACACTTCAAACTCAAGTGCCGCTGCTTTTTCAATGGTTTTAATTTCTTTCTTATTTAAGCGTTTTTCGAGGTAATCTTTAAAATGTTTAACTTTCATAGCTTCACCTTTTCATTTTGTTGAGCAAACTTCTTGACCAAAAAATATCTTTGGGCTGATTGTTTTTGTCTCCACTATGCAATAACACAATATCGCCCGTTTTTGCGTAGGTGTAATAAACACGAAGCCCATATCGTCTTTCTCTCAGTTCAAATAAACCCTGTCCTAAGGACCGACTATGTGGTAATCTTAAATTATTTCCACATAACTCTAAAAGCTTCATCTCTTTTCATAATGATTTAAGTTGCTCTTTACTAAGCGCGTCAAACCACTTATCTAAGTCATTGCAATATGTAACAGTCCAAACTTTCATACTTATGACGCCAATATATTATAGTACAATATATAGTACTGATCAAGGTTAATTATATTCATTCAGATTAGTTTAAAACAGGCGTTTCACACAAAGTGCGAAACGCCTGTAAAAATAAAAATCGAAATAGTCAGAGATAGCAGTGTTTTATCTGAACAAATCGGCATGTGTGCCTGTGCGTTCAAAGATAATTTCTTTCTTTCTCCGTTTATAGATCAACAACCAATCAGGTTCAATATGGCATTCTCTACGGCTAATATAATTCCCACCTAATTTATGATCCAGATACTGTCTAGATAATATCTTTTCTTCCAGTAAAATTTGCATGACTGCTCGCAGTTTTTTGATATCTTTCCCTCTTTTGCGAACTAGCTTGACATCCTTTTCAAAACGTTTCGTCGTGATTGGACTTAGCATGTTGTGTTACATGCCTAATTTATCAAACATCTCTTTAGGGTTTTTATAATGTACTAAATTTTTTCCTTTGTCTGTTTTTTCAAACGTTTTCAATGTTTCCTTATTTGGAATTTTAACATCAAAAGGTAATCCTTTTTGCAGTTTAACCTGATAAAGAAACAATTCAATGGCTTGAGAAAACGATAAACCAAGCCTATTTAAAACAGACTGAACATCGTGTTTTAATTTTGGTTCAACTCTTGCTCTTACAGTTTCACTTTTCATAACAAACATATTCTTAATGCTCTCTATTAATTGTAGCTCAAATAAGCTACCAAATCAAGGTTTGAATCAATTTAAACAAAACTAGCAATTTTCTTAGTACAGATATCATGACCAATTTCTCGCAGTTTTGCGACACGTTGTGTGAGTTCTTCTAATTCCTCTTTGGTAATTCTGTAAGTAGGTTTATAACGCGCGTCGACATACGCTTTTCGCAATAGTTTAAATAAGTGTATGTTTTTGGCCGTATCAAACGGGAATATGCCGCGTAAATCATTGCTGATGGAATTGGTGAGTTTTTGCAGAATAGCCAGGTCATGGGTGTTGGGTTTGTAATGGGTAAAAACCAATAGAATCGCGGTATATAACTTTTCAGTGACTTGATGCAGTAGAAATACGGATTCTTTCAATTCACCTTCTTTTAAACCAAAGTGAACAAATTTTATTAAACTGTCGGCATTGCTAAAATAATAATCAAAATCATCCTGAGCTAATTTTCTTCTTTCTTGCGGCAGTAATTCTTTTGCTTCATGTAATTTATGATTGCCACTGTCATAAAGTAAAATACCTTCACGTTTAATATCGGTGAAAAAATATTGCGCTTTTCTAAGCCGTCTGTTTACAAAATCAATGTCATGGACAATCACAGACGCGACAGTTTTAATACTGTCCTCTTTGTCAATATTGCACTCAATATCGCATTCATACTTTCTTTGCGCAATGTCGTTTTTGGTTTGCACAATGACCAAAATATCCATATCACTTTGATAGCGAAAATGATCATCGTCATATCTGTCTTCTACCCACTCATTGCGCGCGTAACTGCCGAAAAGAATAATCATTTCGGCAGGCACAGTGTTTTTGATGATGTCGGTGATTTTTTTCAGTTCAAGCTGTTTGTGCTCAGGTAAAAAAGTTAAATCTGTTTTCATAACGGTTTCTCTCTTAAATGACTATCAGTCTCAGGCAGGCGCACGCACACATACACTCCCTGTAACGCAATGGTTAGCCAATAATACTATAAGAATATGATGATTGAAATAGCTGATTATTGCGCGTTTAACAGGCGTGTGTCTGGGATTGACTGGAGGTTTTACGGGTGAATTTTTATTTTATCACCTTAATACAGAATAGCAAGCTAAATTTTTGTTAAAATTTTATTCAATAACTGCCATTCATTGATGGTAAAAAAATGCAGATGGTTGACGCCCATATCTAATAAATCCTGACAGAAATTAACCATATAGGCTAAACTCCGTGTTGTATCCAGTCGCTTGAGTAATTGTTTCGGCAATTCAACGCGGCAGTTAGCGCTGATTTTTTGTAGCCGTTGTGGATTTAACAACGGCAAAATACCGGGGATAATTGGCATTGTAATGGGTTGTTGCCGGCATTTTTTCATAAATGTTGAATAAGTGTTACTGTTAAAGAAAAATTGGGTGATGGCGGCATCGGCGCCGGCATTGATTTTGTGTTGTAATGTTGTAATGTTATGGGTCAGATTGCCTTCCAGGTTGACGGCGACAAATAATTTGAACTGGGGATGATGTTGCTTGATAGTATTGATGAGTACAGTGATATCATCAAAATTGTTCCTTGTCGCTTGTTGTTGGTCGCCACTGATAATCAATAATTGTTTAATGCCTAAGCTTTGATAGTCGCTAAGTAATGTTGTCAATGTTGTTTTATTGATGCCGCGGCTGGCAATATGCGGCATGATATTGACTTGTAAGCACGCCAGTTTTTTAATTAAAGCCAATTGTGTTTCTTTGGCACCGTGATCAGCAATGCTGACAAATGAAGCCTTGCGACACAGCTGGATAAATTGTGCCGGCATATTTTCAATGCTGTTGTTAAGCTGGGGTGTAATTTCAAAACTGAATGTGAAGGATTTATCCATATTTTTTGCTCAAGTGATCACTACAGCAATTCGATTTTTTTCTGCTCTTCCAGTTCAACCTGTTCAATTTTCTCAAATCGTTTCACCAATTTTTCAGCGGATTTATTGACTTCGCCAACATCATCATGGGCCTGTCTGATATGTCGGCTTAAATTTTGCATCCGTCCTTCAAAACGCCCGAAGTCTTTGCCTAATTTAATCAAATGTTCTTGGATTAAATGGACTTGATGTCGGGTAGCGGTGTCTTTGAGTACAGCGCGCGCGGTTGTCAGCACCGCCATCATTGTGGTGGGGGAGACCAGCCAAACACGCGCTTTCTGTGCTAATTCAACTAAGTCAGGATGGTGGGCGTGAATTTCGGCGAAAACGGCTTCGGCGGGAATAAACATCATCGCGCCATCAGCGGTTTCTTTGGGAATGATGTATTTTTCGGCAATATCCTGAATGTGTTTTTTGATATCCACTTTGAATAATCGTTCATGGTGTTTGCGTTCGTCTTCCGTCAGATTGGCATTCATGGCTTGGCGATAATTTTCCAGTGGGAATTTAGCGTCAATGACCATGTTGCCGGTTGGCGACGGTAAAAATAAGACGCAATCGGCGCGTTTTTTATTGCTCAGCTCATATTGCAAGGCAAAGCTCTGCGCTGGCATGACATTGCGTATCAGTGTGGCCAACTGTACTTCACCAAAAGCGCCGCGAGAGTGTTTGTTGGACAACACTTCTTGTAGGCCGACAACATTGCTGGATAGGCGATTAATTTCTTTTTGTGCTTGGTCAATAATGGTGAGCCGTTTTACCACATCGGTGAAAGTCTCGGTTGTTTTCTTGAAACCGCCGGCGAGACGTTCGTCGACTTTATCACTGATTTGCGCCATGTTTTTGCGTAAGCTGTCCTGTAATGTTTGCATGGCTTTGATTTGCCGTTCATCAAAATGGGTGCCGAATTTATGGATATCGGTTTGCAGGGTTTTATCGAGTTTATGTAAATCTTCTTTGACTTGATCGCGAAACGTGTGAAATCGCTGCTCTTGTTGTAAGCGGCTGTCAGCGAATTCTTTGCTCAGCTGATCGTGCAATTGCTGTAACACAGTGCTGTCTTTTTGTTTGAGCGACTGCTGGCGATATAACCATAGCAACACCAGTAAATTAATGATAAGCAGGGTGATAATAATTGTCATTGTCATTCTATTATGGTAACTAAAAAAAGCGTATGAGGCAAAAAATTATAGATGATGCTGGTATTTAGCCGACTTTTGGTATAGACTGGATAACAGCTTTTCTGAAAAATCGATGTGGGAATAATTGATGAGTGATGAAAATAAAAAATTACATGATAGTGATCCAGCTGAAACGCAAGAATGGCTGGAAGCACTGGATGCTGTTGTTGAATTTAATGGTAAAGACCGCGCCTCTTTTTTATTATCAAAAATAAACGCCAGTGCCAGGAATCTGGGCATTGATTCGGCGTTGGGACTGGTCACACCTTATCGTAATACGCTAACAAATGATGAACCTTATCCCGGTGATTTAACGATCGAGCATCGTATTGACGCCATCAATCGCTGGAATTTGGTGATTATGGTCTTGCGCGGCGCTGAAAAAGCGGGCAGTCTAGGTGGACATATTTCATCTGCCTCATCAATCTCGCGTATTTATGAGGTCGGGTTTAACCATCATTTCCAGGTTGCCAATAAACAGCATGATGGTGATTTAGTCTTTCTTCAAGGCCATTCAACCGAGTGGCAATATGCTCGAAGCTTTCTCGAAGGGCGTTTTAATCGACAGAAACTGAATCGTTTTCGTCAAGAGGCGGAAAAAGGCGGTTTGTCTTCTTATCCGCATCCTTGGTTAATGCCAGATTATTGGCAGTTCCCAACCGTATCCATGGGGTTAGGATTATTGCAGGCTATTTATCAAGCGCATTTCATGAAGTATCTTGATAATCGCGATTTAATCACCCAAGGCGATCGCCATGTCTGGTATCATTCCGGCGATGGTGAAATGGAAGAACCGGAATCACGCGGCGCTTTGGCATTAGCGGCACGTTATTTGCTTGATAATTTGACACTGGTGGTGAATTGTAATCTGCAATGTCTGGATGGACCGGTGTTTGGTAACGGTAGCATTGTTAATGAATTTGAAAGTATGTTTGTCGGTTGTGGTTGGCATGTGATCAAAGTGATATGGGGACGCCAATGGGATGATATTTTTGCCCGTGATACCGATAACCTTATCTTACAACGCATGGAAAACATGCCCGATGGCGAGTTCCAGAACTATGGCGCCAAAGAGGGCGCCTACGCGCGTGAGCATTTCTTTAATTCACCGGCACTAAAAGCGCTGGTCGAGCATTTGGACGACCGGGCATTACAATCATTATTTCGAGATGGCATGGGTGGTCATGATTTTGTTAAAATTCATAGCGCTTTTGTTGAAGCGCGTCGTCGTAAGGGCAGACCAACGGTTATTCTCATACAAAGTATCAAAGGTTTTGGTCTGGGTGAAGCTGCTGAAGGTTTGAATATTGCCCATAATGCTAAAAAAATAACTGAAGCACAACTAAAAGCGTTTCGTGACCGTTGGGAAATTCCGGTAGCGGATAAAGATTTAAAGAAACTACCATATTATCTTCCTGATAAAAACAGTGACGAAGTGAATTATGTGAAAGCCCGTCGTCAGGCATTAGGTGGCTTGTTACCACAACGTCGACAAAAAACCACAATAAGTTTGAAAGTGCCGCCATTAAAAGATTTTTCAGCGCTATTGGCTGCCAGTGGTGATCGTGAGATGTCAATAACCATGTCATTATCACGTTTCTTGAGCGTGCTGATGAAAGATAAAACACTGGGAAAACACGTTGTCCCCATCATTCCGGATGAATGCCGTACCTTTGGTTTGGAAGGTATGTTCCGTCAATATGGTATTTACAGTCCTTATGGTCAGAAATACACGCCAGTGGATAAGCAACAGTTAATGTATTATCGCCAGGCAAAAGATGGTCAAGTGATGGAAGAGGGCATCAATGAAGCGGGTGCGGTCTGTGCCTGGTTAGCAGCGGCAACAGCTTATAGTCATCACAATGTGCCGATGATTCCGTTTTATATTTATTATTCCATGTTTGGTTTTCAGCGCGTTGGCGATTTTATCTGGGCGGGTGGCGATATGCGTGCGCGTGGCTTTTTAATCGGCGGTACGGCTGGGCGAACGGCTTTATCAGGAGAGGGATTGCAGCATAATGATGGTCATAGTCATATTTTTTCCGCGGTTGTACCTACTTGTGTTTCTTACGATGTCACTTATGGCTATGAATTAGCGGTGGTGATACGAGAAGGCATGCGCCGTATGATAGAAAAGCAGGAAGATATTTTTTATTACTTAACCGTAGGTACTGAAAACTATTGCCATCCGGCAATGCCTGAAGGTGTTGAAGCTGATATCATCAAAGGTCTGTATTTATTCAAGAAAAGCAAGGCAAAAAATAAATTAAACGTACAACTCTTAGGTTCGGGCACCATTCTTCGTGAAGCCGAAGCCGCGGCAGTACTGCTGGAAAAGAATCATGGCGTGAATGCTGGTGTATGGAGTGCGACCAGCTTTACTGAATTACGTCGTGATGGTATGGTGTGTAGTCGCTGGAATATGCTCAATAGCAATAAAAAAGCGAAAGTCAGTCATGTTGAACAATGTTTGACGAAAGCCAAAGGACCGGTGATTGCCGCCAGTGATTATATTCGTAGCTTTGCCGATCAAATTCGCCAGTGGGTGCCGGCGCGATATGTTGTGCTGGGAACCGACGGTTTTGGTCGCAGTGACACCCGTGAAAAGCTGCGTGAGTTCCATGAAGTCGATCGTTATTTTATTACCCTTGCCGCGCTTAAAGCCTTAGTTGATGAAGGTAAATTGCCGGTAGCTAAGTTGACCGCGGCAATGAAAAAATATGGTATCAGCGCAAATAAGACTGATCCCGTAACTGTTTAATTGTGATATAAATTGTAAAGGAGAAGAACCTTGGCAATCAAAGAAATAAGCGTACCCGATATTGGCGGGGCGACTGATGTAGAGATTATCGAAATTTTAGTCAAACCTGGTGATACGATTCAGGAAGACAGTAATTTAATTACACTTGAGAGTGAAAAAGCGGCCATGGATGTGCCATCACCAATGGCAGGTGTTGTCAAAGCGCTTAAAGTGAAAGTCGGTGATAAAGTCTCACAAGGTGATGTGATTCTTACTGTTGACGCGGCAGGCGCGACTGATGACAACAATAAAAAAACACAGCAGGCTGATACGACTAAAGACGCTAAACCGCAACACAGCGAGCAAAGCGATAGCGGTTCAGCATTAAAAGAAGTGCTTGTGCCAGATATTGGTGGCGCTGAAAATGTCGATGTGATTGAAGTCGCTGTTAAAGTCGGTGATAAGTTAGCCGCTGATGATCCCATATTAACACTGGAAAGCGAAAAAGCCGCGATGGATGTGCCCGCGCCTTTTGCCGGTACCGTGCAAGAAGTGAAAGTGAAAAAAGGCGACAAAGTGTCACAGGGGCATGTGATTATTATGATGTCGGCGCAAGAAACTGACGCTACGACAACGACAGCGCCGGCAAAGACAGAAGTGCCACAACAAAGCGCGCCCGTGGCGCCGAAAGCAGCGCCAGCGCCAGTGAAAACAGCACCCGTATCAAGCCAAGGTATATTGTATGCTGGTCCAGCTGTGCGTCGATTGGCTTATGAACTTGGTATTGATCTGAATCAGATTCAAGGCAGTGGCGATAAGGGGCGCATTACTAAACAGGATTTGCAGAACCATATCAAAAAAGGTTTACAAGGCGGTGGTGTTGGTATGGCGATGCCAGCGGCGCCAGTGATCGATTTCTCTCAATTCGGCGACATCAGTGTTGAAGCCTTGTCACGTATCAACAAACTTACCGGTCAAAACATGCAGCGCAACTGGTTAAGCGTGCCGCATGTAACTCAGTTTGAAGACGCTGATATTACTGATATGGAAGCATTCCGTCAGGCGAATAAAGCGCAAGCGGAAAAACAAGGATTTAAGTTAACACCTTTAGCCATTATTCTGAAAGCCGTGGTGATGGCATTAAAACAATATCCGCGTTTTAACAGTTCACTTGATAGTAATGGTGAACAGTTGATTCTCAAGCATTATTATCACATCGGTGTCGCGGTGGATACGCCAAATGGTTTGGTTGTACCAGTCTTGCGTGATGTCGATCGTAAAGGTATTTTTGAATTGGCGGCTGAATTAGCCAAGATCAGTCAAAAGGCTCGTGAGGGTAAATTAACACTGAATGATATGAAAGGCGGTTGTTTTACCATATCTAGTTTAGGTGGTATCGGTGGCACTGCTTTTACGCCTATTGTTAACGCACCTGAAGTCGCTATTCTTGGTGTTTCCAAGGCGCAAACAAAAGCGGTTTATAATGGCAAAGAATTTGTGCCACGGTTGATGTTACCGCTGTCCTTATCGTATGACCATCGTGTGATTGATGGCGCGCTTGGCGCGAGATTTACAGTATTCTTGTCACAGTGCTTGTCCGACATTCGAAAATTATTATTATAAAATCATTATTCAAAGGTAAAAAATTATGGCAAAAACAATTGATTGCGATGTTGTGGTATTAGGCGCGGGTCCCGGTGGTTATACTGCCGCGTTTCGAGCCGCTGATTTGGGTAAAAAAGTTGTTTTAATTGAAAAAGAAAACACATTAGGCGGGGTTTGTTTAAATGTCGGTTGTATTCCTTCAAAAGCCTTGCTGCACGCGGCAAAAGTGATTGATGAAGCGGAATATATGTCGCAACATGGCATCGCCTTTAACAAGCCTAAAATTGATAACAACAAACTACGCGCGTGGAAAAATGACGTTATCGGCAAATTAACCGGTGGTTTAAGCATGTTGGCGAAACAGCGTAAAGTTGAAGTAGTTAGTGGCGAAGGGCAGTTTGCTTCGGCCAATAGTATTGAAGTCAAAGGTAAAGAAAACACAGTAGTTAATTTCGCCCACGCCATTATCGCTGCTGGTTCAAGACCGGTACAATTGCCGTTTATTCCTGAGGATCGACGTATTATGGATTCCACATCCGCCTTAGAGCTTGAAGAAACCAACTGCAAGATGCTGATTATTGGTGGTGGTATTATTGGACTGGAAATGGCAACGGTTTATCATGCCTTGGGCGCTGAAATTCATATTGTTGAATTTATGAACCAGCTGATGCCAGGCGCGGATGCCGATATTGTGAAACCACTCGCCAAACGTTTGGAAAAACAATATAAAACCATCATGTTGGAAACAAAAGTTACCGCGGTGGACGCGAAAAAAGATGGTGTCTATGTTACCTTTGAAGGGAAAGCAGCGCCAGCCAAAGCGCAACGTTTTGATCGTGTTCTGGTCGCGGTTGGTCGAACACCAAACGGTAAATTAATTGCTGCTGACAAAGCCAGTGTCAATGTTGATGAGCGTGGTTTTATCCATGTCGATAATCAGTTGCGTACCAATGTGCCGCATATTTTTGCTATTGGTGATATTGTCGGTCAGCCAATGTTGGCGCATAAAGCGCACGCGGAAGCGCCTATTGCGGCTGAGGTGATTGCAGGTAAAAAACATTATTTTGATCCGCGTTGTATTCCTAGTGTTGCTTATACCGATCCTGAAGTGGCTTGGACAGGTTTAACAGAACATCAAGCTAAAGCTGAAGGAATTGATTATGGTAAAGGTGTATTCCCTTGGGCGGCTAATGGTCGTTCGCTTGCTGTCGGCCGTAGTGAAGGTCTGACCAAGATTTTATTTGATAAAAGTGATAATCGGATTATTGGCGCCAGTATTGTCGGGCCCAATGCCGGTGAATTAATTGCTGAGCTCTCGCTAGCCATTGAAATGGCTTGTGACGCTGAAGATGTGGCGTTAACGATTCACCCGCATCCGACACTATCGGAAACCGTCGCGTTAGCTGTAGAAGCTTATACCGGCTCGATTACTGATTTATATATGCCACGCGCCACAAAATAAGTTTTTTATTTTTGGTTCGGAACAAGAAACAATAATTTTACTTAGGGTTTCACTTAGAGTTTATGTGGTTTCGGACACTGAAACACAATAAAAACTTGACGAGACATAAGTTAATATGTTATCTGTATGATCATTAATTTTATTTAGTAAATGTAGGAGAAAACAATGTTAAATTACAAGCGCATACTGTTCGCGACTGACTTGACCGATGAAATTCACAATGTTGATAGCAAGGTAAAAGAACTTGCTAAATTGCATAGTGCTGAACTTCATGTTGTTCATGTGGTTGAAAATCTGGCGGCTGTAGCCTATCAGTACATGGGGACTGTTGAATTACAGGATCAACTTCAAGAAGAAGCGACTAAGGAGATGGGAAACATTTGTAGTGAAATGGGCATTCCGGAACAGCAACGTCATATTCGCACAGGTCATCCTAAAACCGAAATTATTGACCTTGCTGAAGAGATTAATGCCGATCTCATTGTTGTTGGTAGTCATGGTCGCACTGGATTATCCGCGTTTTTGGGTTCTACTTGTAACGCCGTTATTCATAGTGCCCGTTGTGATGTGTTAATATTGCGTGCGAAACAAGATAAAAAAGATTAAATAACATTCTAAATATTTAATAGTAACTTTAGAAGGCTGCCATTATCAGGTAGCCTTTTTGTATGCATTAATGAGTAAAAGCTAAATGACTATAAAATCAGACCATTGGATTCGTCGGCAGGTTGAAGCGGCCGATATGATTTCGCCATTTGAATCAGGGCAGATACGATATGTCGATCAACATAAAATTGTTTCTTACGGCACTTCGAGCTATGGTTACGATGTGCGTTGCGCTGATAAATTTAAAATATTCACCAACATTAATTCATCGGTTGTTGATCCGAAAAACTTTGATGAAAAAAGTTTTGTCGATGTGCAGTCCGATGTTTGTATCATCCCGCCGAATTCTTTTGCCTTGGCGCATACCGTTGAGTATTTTAAAATTCCGAGAGATGTCTTAGTAGTTTGTTTAGGTAAATCAACGTATGCCCGTTGTGGCATTATTGTCAATGTGACGCCACTTGAACCGGAATGGGAAGGTCATGTGACCCTTGAGTTTTCCAATACCACACCGTTACCGGCTAAAATCTATGCCAACGAGGGTGTCGCGCAAATGCTGTTTTTTGAATCCGATGAAGTCTGTTCTACTTCCTACAAAGACCGTGGCGGCAAGTATCAAGGGCAAACTGGTGTTACGTTGCCGAAGACTTAAAGCGCGTACGTATTTAGGGTTAGGGACTCTGGTTTTGTTTTTCGGGCGCTAAAACCATCGTCATTGTTGGATAGAAAGCCAACGTTTCACCATTGATAATAAAGTTACTTGCATCTATTGTAATCGGATAAAAAGTAAAAGAGGATTGTGTAGGGTTAAGATCAATGTAGTAAATCCAGGCGCGGTTGCTATTTGTGTATTCATCGTATTCATTATACATGAATATCAGATAAGGTGTTTCGCCATTATAATAGCTTAACATATCAGAAACACTGGTGCCTGAGCAGTTTCTGCAGGCAATAGGGTTGGTAATATTAAGCGGTTGCCAAGACACTGAGTTTATATCGCCTTGCTGTAGCATAATGCCGGTGCCTTCATAATAAGGGAAAATAATATAATCCTCATTATCCTGATTATAATTATGGTCATACTGTGCGATAGCAGTAATTCCAGGAATATTTGTTGAGCCATCTTTATTTTGCCATTGATTATTTTGATAATCATAGAGACTAGTTATCTTATTGTTTGTACTATTAAAACTTCCTGCCGCGATCAGGCCTTTAAAAGAGGCATTTTTATTTTGAGGATATTGTATAATGGCATTCACATCACCTGAAGCTATCTGTTGTGAGTTACTTTTCATAAGTGCCTGCCAAAGAGTGGTTGCTTGTAATGGCAGAGACGCTTGCGCAATACAATCAGATGCGCTGCCGCCACATGACATACCGGCAAGAATATATTTAACACCATGATGATGTATTAGCAATAATTGATGTACGGTTTCAGCATTAAGTTTATAGAGTTGTGACCAGTTTTTTCCATCAAATTGACTTATTATAGCTTGATTATTTAATTCGCCACCAACAATAAGATAGCTTTTCCCCTTATAGGTGTAAGAAATAACACTATTAAGTGAAACGTCTTGTCCAAATGATTTTAAAGTTTTCCATGAACGCCCCCCATCCCATGAAAATATCTCGCCTTGATTTGTTACCGCGATAAGCGATGTTTTATGATTTGCTTTCGTATAAAGGCCAATATCATTTATTATGCCAGTACTGTTGTTGAAAGTGTTTGTTATTTGCAGAGGTGAAAAACTTGCGCCATTGCCAGCAACACGACTTATAGCCGGTATGGTTATTTGATTGGTGTTTTGAAATCCACTTCCTACAGCTAAATACGTATTATTAGCAAGGCTAAATAAGTATTTATGGTCAGGAGTTTTAATTATAAGATTACCTGTTTTTTGATTAGCTTGGTGTAAATTAATTGCTTTAACAATAAAATCACATTCATTTGAGAGTTTTGGGATAATATAATTCCCCTTTCCTTTTTTTTCTAAAGCACACGCTGAGCGTATATTGTTGTTCGGGATAATGAAAAAGTCAGAAGTGTTTGATAATTGGATATGAACGTCATGAAGATTGGTTTTTTGATTAGTATTAACCAATGAAACTCGATAGCCATTTATACCGTATTTTTTGTAGCTAATATCAAGTTTATTTTGGGGCACTGTTGTCATCATCAAGTCCGTATTTTTACTTGTATCGACAGCGCTTGCCAAAGACAGATTGTCAGGGGTAACAAATATGCTAAAAAGGACACAGCCTATTAATAACTTATGACTGAATAAAGGATTTAATGCGCTTAAATTTTTCTTTTTTTTGTTTATCATATTTAATATTGAATTATCTACTTTTATTATTGCTGCCAAAGTATAGCATATTTTGCAATTTTTTTTATAAGATTATTTCGTATTATGCTCGGTTTTATAGGCAATTATTGGATGAAATCTTTTGTTGGAGTAGCTTTTTTAACTAATAAGCTCGTGATACAATTATCATTACGGGGCGTTAGCTCAGTTGGTAGAGCAGTAGACTCTTAATCTAACGGTCATAGGTTCGATCCCTATACGCCCCACCATATTTTTCAATAACTTACAAAATTGGATTTGATCCCGACATTGAACATGTAGACGCAATGTAGACAAATAAATTCACACCCGCTCTAAAAAATAATTAATTATTCGGCATTAGAATAAACTTTAGGTTGAATAACGAAAGTAAGCTAATGAGAATAGTTATAACTGCTTTACGTCATTGTTTATCAAACTAGAGCATTCTATTGCGTTTGAACTTACTGGATTGGTGCTTGCTATTATCAGCTGATTGATTTAAAATCAAGATATAATAACGTGAAAACTGGATACCTCTTCATGAAATATCCAGTTACACGCCTCCATCCTGTTGGTCATTCATGCTTGAATGTTCCAACCCCAAAGACCACCATTGTTGGTAGTCTTGCTGCAGCAAAATGAGCCGCTAACTACCCCTGCGGCTCAACCCTCTTTTCCCTCTCTTTTTTAAAAACCACCCATACTGGCAGTTTTACCCACACCCATACTATTACAGTACAGGCACACTACATTCTCATGTAGGTAGCCTATTTATAGGCAAATGTTAAAAACAATTACCCGTTGATGTTTTTGTTTTTATTATTTATTGACATGATTAATATAACTTTATGTCTCAGTTACAAATTTAGTCCAGTGTAAGAGAATCGTAAATACATAAAAACAGGTCATTTTTATGGGTCATTTTTCTGATGCTTTTTTCTGGATTAATCTATAACAAAATAAGGTTGTTCTGACAAAAGTTGAATCATAAAATTTTAATAATCATACACTTAGGTATTGCAAAACCGAGTGGAAAATAAATATATGCGCTCATACTCAAATGTGATTGCGTGGAGAATTTTAGATATTTTTAGATTAAAAAAATTGCAATACTTGAGAATGACAATAATTGATAAGAAAATAATAATATTTCACCTATCATTATTTATATAGGTAAATGCTATAAGCGATTTTATTGGGGCTGTAGGCACAAGAACATATATATGAATCCCTAATTACCAAGTCAAAGATTCGCTATAAAATGATTGTCTTTTGTGCCACAGCATAGAATCTAATAGATTCATGTTTTAGCTTATTATGGGCAAAAGTAAAAATGAATACAGAAAAAGTAAATGATTTTATGGGGCTATTTTCCGGATGTTAATTCAGAAAAATAGTAAAAATGAGGATTTAAATAAAATAGTATTAGATTTTGTTATCATTTTAATGTATGAATCGGGAAATGTTTTTCGCTATGCTGTGCGTAAATTTCAGTATGCGGACAAAT
>JBCCYM010000039.1:0-17944 GCA_039190005.1 Pseudomonadota bacterium | reverse complement strand
TTTCCGCGCGCCATGACGGCTACCCAATAAAAAAGCCACAAACTTTTTAAAAGTTTGTGGCTTTAATTAAACAATAATTATTAATTAAGCTTGCGCTTTCGCCGAACCAGTAGTATTCGACCAACTGGCAATAATTTTCTGATACACACTCTTAGGAATATTAACATAGTCTAAAGACGCGGCAGCTTTATCGCCATTTTCATAACACCAGGTGAAAAATTTAAGAATTGCTTGACGGTCAGCGGCAGATAAATTTTTGCCATTGCTAGGCATCAAAATAAAGGTTGTCGCGACCATAGGCCAGCTTTGGTCACCAGGTTTATCACTGAGCAACTCATAGAAATTATTAGAAGCAGTCCAACTACCATTTTCAGCCGCCGCGGTAAATGTTGCCGGTGTCGCTTCAACAACTTTGCCCGCTTTATTTTTCATTTTTGTGATAGACAAATTATTTTGTTTAGCATAAGCAAATTCCACATAACCAATAGCGCCAGGGAAATGCGCGATCTGCGCGGCAACACCCGCGTTTCCTTTCGCACCTATACCTGTCGCTTCCCATTTAACCGCGGTGCTAAAACCAACCTGAGATTTCCATGTTGGATTTACTTGCGATAGAAAATAGGTAAAGTTAAATGTTGTCCCTGAACCATCTGAACGATGAATGGTGATAATGTTTTGGTGCGGTAATTTCAATCCTGGATTCAATGCCGCGATTTCTTTATTATCCCAGTATTTAATTTTACCAAGATAAATATCAGCTACAGTGTTACCATCTAATACAAGCTGATTACTTTTTATCCCCTTGACATTGATAGCCATCACAATACCGCCCGTTATCATTGGAAATTGAGTCCAATGTAATTGATTTAATTCTGGCGTTTTCAATGGCTCATCCGAAGCGGCAAATTCAATTGTACCGCTTTTTAGCTGGCTGATACCACCACCTGAACCAATGGATTGATAATTGATAGTCACATGCTCCGCCTGCAAATACTGTTTTATCCACTCCATCATAACTGGATAGATAAAACTTGATCCGGCGCCAGTTATTTCACTGGACGGTTTTGGCGCAGCAATAGCTACGGAAGCAATACCAAGACTAAAACTCAGTATTACCACGCTTATTTTTTTAAAAATACTCTTTTGCATCGTCATTATTCCTCCGATTGATATTTTAAGTACTCTTGGGTTAATTTTTCCTGCGGTGCAGAAAAAAAGCTGTGATTATCACCTGACTCAACAATACGACCGTCATGCATAAAAATCACTTGATCCGATAATCGTCGAGCCTGTTGTAGGTGATGGGTAACCATGATAATTGTAAATTCTTTTTTCAATTTAAGTACCAACTCTTCAATTTTAGAGGTGGAAATGGGATCAAGTGCTGAAGTTGGTTCATCCAGCAACAGGATATCCGGACGCAAAGCAATGGTACGCGCGATACATAAGCGCTGTTGCTGTCCACCAGAAAGATAAGCGCCGGCTTTGTGTAAATCATCTTTTACCTCATCCCACAATGCCGCTCTTTTAAGCGCTTCTTCTACTCTTTCATGCATTTCTTTTTTGTTTAATTTTTCATGTAAACGTAAGGCAAAGGCGATATTTTCAAAAATAGACATGGGAAAAGGCGTTGGTTTTTGAAATACCATACCAATTTTTTTACGCAGTACATTAATATTAACGCGTTTATCCAATAAATTATGACCATTTAATAAAATATCGCCGCTAACATTATGCTGTCGGTATAACTCAAAAATACGATTGATACAACGCAATAAAGTTGATTTCCCTGAACCGGAAGCGCCAATCAACGCTGTTGTCGCCTGCTCTGGAATCGTCGCGTTAATATTTTTTAACACGGGCACCTTACCATAAGAAAACGATAAATCTTTAATTTCTAAAAAACTCATTTCACCCTACTTCTATTTTCTTGCCAAAAATCTGGCAAATAAATTCAATAACAAAATGGCTACAGTAATCAGTAACGCGCCAGCCCAGGCTATATTTTGCCAATCTTTATAGGGGCTTAACGCGAACTGATAAATCACCACCGGCAAGGTTGCTACCGGTTTTAAAAAACTGAGTGTGGTAAAATTATTGTTTAATGCCGTGAAAAGTAATGGCGCTGTTTCGCCGGAAATACGGGCAAATGCCAATAGACTGCCGGTAATTAAACCACTGCTGACCACACGATAAACAATCTTAAAAGTAATACGCCAACGGGCGATACCCATTGCCACCGCTGATTCCTCCAGCATGGACGGCACTAAGTACAAGACATCTTCACTGGAACGCGTGATCATGGGCAACGCAATCATGGCTAAAGCAACCGCGCCAGCAAACGCCGAAAAATGCCCAAATGGTCGCACACATAAACTGTACGCGAATAATCCAATGACAATTGAAGGCGTAGATAACAGCACATCATTGACAAAACGTACTGTTTTAGCTAACCTACCTTTACCACTGAAATTCGCCAAAAATGTGGCAATTAAAATACCCAGAGGCGCCGCGATTATAATACCCAAACCACTTACCATAATACTGCCTATAATAGCATTTCTTAAACCACCCGCTTGTTGAGGCGCTGGTGTGTCTTGCGTGAACAGTGTTAGATTTAAATGCGTCATGCCATTTTTTATCAGGAAAAAAAGAATGAGTAGAAAAAATAACAAGGCGATTGCCGCGGCAATGACACAAGATACTGAAAATAGTCGATTTTTAAATCTTCTTTTAAAACCAATAGTGCCCTGTAAAAGATCCATTATATCCGACCTTTTATTTTTGTATGGTGTAACAAGTAGCGAGACAAGCTGATGATAATAAAAGTAATGACAAATAATATCAATCCCAGTTCAATCAAAGCGGCCGGATAAATATGACCGGTTGCTTCAGTAAATTCATTGGCAATTGTTGCTGAAATTGTCGTGCCCGGCATAAATAAAGCGGTAAATAACTGATGACTATTGCCGATGACAAAGGTAACCGCCATTGTTTCGCCTAAGGCTCGACCAAAACCAAGAATAACACTACCTAATAAACCGGCACGAATATAAGGTATCACAACATGACGAATGACCTCCCAACGGGTGGCGCCAATTGAATATGTCGATTCAATCAATTCTTTGGGCACACTGGAAATAATATCACGCATCATTGACGAAATAAGTGGTATAATCATAATCGCCAAAACTAAGCCAGCGGTAAATATACCAATACCAAGCGGTAAACCACCCAAAAAGAATTTTAACACAGGCACACTGCCGAATCGGTTGATTAATCCCGGTTGAATATGTGTCTGTAGAAAAGGCACTAAAAAAAATAAGCCCCACATACCATATATAATACTGGGGATACCGGCTAATAATTCAATTAATCTGGCAATAACTCTGGCGGTTTTGCGATGTTTTACTAGCATATGGGTAATTAACACCGCGCTGCCTATACTGATGGGAACAGCAATGATAATACTGATTATCGCCGTAACCAGCGTTCCAATAATTGCTGGGAGCGCGCCAAACTGATTCTGTGCCGGTGACCAATTTTGTGACCATAAAAAAGAAAAGCCAGAATGCTTGATATTAGGCAAACTAAGACGAATGAGATACACTAGTAAAAAAACAAATAAAATAACCAAAAGGATAGCTAACCCTCTGATTATGAATTTAAAAAAATCGTCACCATCAAGGAAACGCTTGAATTTGATATGACTACTACTATGTCGCATTCAGTTTAAAACCCTTGTTTTTTCCGCCGATAAACATGTGCGAGATATTAAACAAGTTTTATGACAATTTCATGACAATCTGTGATAAATCTTGCTGCTTTTGCGCCTTCGACTAGCTTTAAAACATAGATGGCTGAGCTTGTCGAAGCCAAAGCACATTTTGGAAAGCTTATTTTCCCTTCGACAGGCTCAGGAACCGTCTTTCAGCAGGCTCAGAAACTCTCCTTCAATTAGCGACTAAAATAAGGAAATCGACAGGTAAAAGTACTCCCCTCACCCGGTTCACTCTCAATAGTCATTTCACCCTGATGTCGCATTAACACATGCTTGACTATGGCCAGTCCCAGGCCTGTACCACCGCTCTCTCGCGATCTGGCTTTATCGACCCGATAAAATCGCTCGGTAAGGCGTGGAATATGTTTTTGCTCAATGCCCATACCGGTATCAGTCACACTAAATACGGCTTCATTATCATCGACATACCACTTCACCGCGATACGTCCACCCGCGGGGGTGTATTTTACAGCGTTAATAATAATATTCGAGAATAAACTCCTCAATTCATCTTCAGCGCCAGATAACAGCAAATTACGATCATCCTCAAGACAAATAACATGGCCTCTATTGCCACTCACGCGCTTAGCGTCTTCGCATAATGCCTCAAGTATCTCTGAAACGTGTATAGCTTCTTTTTTATGCGCGGGATTATCTTCACTTTCCAGACGAGAAAGTAACAGTAACTCATTGATAATATGTTCCATGCGCACACTATGCGCGTACATTTGTTCAAAGATTTCTTTGAATTTCCCAATAGGCTCTTCATTATTGCTTTTTTGACACAGAATTTCCAAATAACCATGAATCACCGTCAATGGTGTACGCAATTCATGAGAGACATTGGCAACAAAATCCCTGCGGATTTTTTCAAATCTATTAATATGTTCTTTTACTGTACTGGGTAAATTACTTGAATCTAAACTGTCGCTGTACTGTTTCATTGACTTAAAAACTGATAACCAATACCTCGAACAGTATTGATAAGTTGATGATAATCATGCTTTTCTAATTTATTTCTTAAACGTTTCACACAGGCATCAACAGTACGATAATCAATAAAAGCGCTTGGCCCCCAAATTTGAGTAATCAGTTGATCCCTGCTATAAGCTCTATCCGGATGTTTCATAAAAAAATGAAGCATTTTATATTCGATTGGTGATAAGGAAAAATTTTCACCTTTTACCGTGACCAAGTGTTTTTCGGTATTTAACACAATTTCCTTGTACTTCAATTCATTTGTCGGCGTAGCAATTAAGCCTCGACGCAATATGGCTTTAATTCTGGCAATAAGTTCTGCCGGAGAAAACGGTTTGGTAATATAATCATCCGCGCCCACGGATAATGCTTTAACTTTATTTGCCTCTTCAGCTTTAGCTGTTAACATAATGATAGGAATATTATTTAGGTTATCCTGTTGTTTTATCCATTTTATAAAATCAATACCAGTTTTGCCGGGCAACATCCAGTCCAGCAATATCAAATCAGGAATTTTTTCAGTAAGTGTTTGCTGCGCTTTGATAATACTGTCAGTTTCAATCAGTATAAATTCATCATCTGACAAGGCGAAACGCAACATCGCGCGGATAGCGATTTCATCTTCAATCACTAAAAGGGTTATCTTCTGCATTTTTTCTACCTTTATTATAACTTCTTAGCCTGTTGTAAGTAGTTAGAGTTAGGGAAATTATAGGATAAAATACGCATCGTTTGCTGTGCTTGATCGGTTAAATCTAAACGACGATAAGCACGTATCATCATCACAAGCGCTTCTGGCACTGCCGGTGATTCCTGAAAATGTTGAACAACATAATTAGCGCGATTGGCGGCGGCGACATAAGCACGATTGTTATAATAATACTCGGCAACGAGCAATTGATGCCGCGCTAACATATTGCGTATAAATACCATTCTTTGAACAGCATCCGCCTTATAAGGACTATTAGGATAAGACTTTAACAGCAAATCAAAATCCATATAGGACGATTTAAGACCAGATAAATCTCTCAAGGATGGATCAGAAGGCAAGAAACGTTCCAACAGGTTACGATTTTTATACATGTCGATAATACCACGCATATAATAGGCGTAATCAACATCCTCGCTGTTTGGATAAAGTCGAATATAACGCTGACAAGCCGCCAACGCAAGTGGGGTTTTACCGAGCTTGTAATAGGCATAGATGAGATTAAGCTGCGCCTGTTGCCCATATTTGCTAAATGGATATAAGGTATCCAAGGCGTTAAAGTGACTCACCGCGCCACTGTAGTTACGACGCTTCAAATCATGCACACCACCATCAAAAATAGCCTGCTCAGATTGTCCGCTGAATTTTGCCGTTGAGGAACCGACTGTATTACAACCAGATAGTATAGATGCCATTACTAAACACAGTAATGATACAATAACAAAAGGCTTGTTTATTAGTTTATAAACCACGCTTTTGCGTGCTCTTACAGTTTGCTTTTGTTCATTCATTTTCTGTTTATACCCATTGTACTTCAAGATGTGGGCTTATGGTATGCTGAAAAATGTGGGAAGTCAAAATGTTTGCTCGTTCAGTTTTTTAGCAGATATGATATACTTTTTATCAGTAAGTGCTATTGATTATACAATCATGATAACAAAAATTAAACTCGATTTTACCATTCCTGAGCAGCTAGCCGGTGAACGGCTTGATCGCGCCTTAGCCAAACAACTGCCGCAATATTCTCGCAGTCGGTTAAAACAATGGTTGACAAGCGGACAATTGACCATTGATGGCGCGTCACCGCCACCTAAATATAAAATTGCCGGTGGCGAGCAAGTTAGCATTCGCGCTGATCTTGAAGAAAATAATAAATGGGAAGCACAAGCCATTGATTTGGATATTATTTTTGAAGATGAAAGCTTACTGGTGATTAATAAACCAATTGATTTTGTTGTCCATCCTGGCGCCGGAAATTCACATAACACACTGGCAAACGCGCTACTGCATTATCACCCACCCTTAGCAAAGCTACCACGTTCTGGCATTGTGCACCGCATTGATAAAGATACCACAGGTTTACTTGTCGTCGCTAAAACATTAGAAGCGCAAACAAATTTAATCAAACAGTTACAGGAGAAACGTATAAAAAGACAATATGAAGCCATTGTTAATGGTCATCCCACCGGAGGCGGGACAATTAACGCGCCTATTGGCCGTCATCCCAAACAGCGAACTAAAATGGCAGTAGTGGAAAATGGTAAAATGGCGATTACGCACTACCGCATTATTGAACATCTCCCGCATCACACACGGCTCAAAGTGCGTTTAGAAACCGGTCGCACCCATCAAATTCGTGTGCACTTAGCTCATATTGGTTACCCGATTGTTGGTGATCAAAGTTATGGCGGACGATTAAAACTGCCTAAAAATATCACACCTGAAGTCAGTCAAATACTGCGACAATTTAAACGCCAGGCCCTGCACGCGCGCTGGCTTGAATTAAAACACCCTATCAACCATGAACAGTTAAAATTTGAAGCGCCTCTGCCTGATGATATAAAAACATTATTGAATCAGCTTGGTAAAGATTCTGACATAAAAAAATAGAAAAATTGCCTGATTTTTGTTATAAAGGCTACTAATCGGAGATAAGTGCTAACATTGAACGACCAATATAGACATAAAATCGCTAAACTGATTATTATCAGTGGTCGGTCAGGCGCGGGCAAAAGTACAGTCCTGCATACCTTTGAAGATATTGGTTATTATTGTATTGATAATCTACCGCTTGATCTACTCACTCAATTACCGCACACACTCATTAAACAACAAGAAGTGGCCATCAGTATTGATGTTCGTAATTTAACCCTGCCATCGTTATTTAAGAAAGTTATTGATGAAATCAAACCATTAGTGAGTGAATTGCAAGTTATTTATCTTGATGCCGGCGACGATATTCTCCTGAGACGATTTAGAGAAACCCGACGACGCCACCCACTTGCTCAATCCAGTTTAAAAGAAGCCATTGAAGATGAAAAAAAACAATTAGCGGCTGTCGCGGACACTGCCGACATTCGTATTGACTCGACACACATGAATGTCCAACAACTGCGCGATACGGTTTACCAACGTATGCATCAACATCAAGTTGGACTACCGCTGATGACTATACGTTCATTTGGCTTTAAGTATGGTATACCGGTTGATACCGATTTTATTTTTGATGTCAGATGCCTGCCAAACCCTTACTGGGAACCGGCATTAAGAGACCTGAATGGTCATGATGAAGATATTATAAATTACTTAAAAAAATATCCACAAGTTACTGATTTACATAATGATATACTTCAATTTATTGAAAAATGGCTGCCGGCATTTGAGCATGAAGGACGGAAATATCTGACAATTTCCATAGGCTGCACCGGTGGCCAACATCGTTCAGTGTATTTAGCGGAACAGCTAGGCGAATATTTTACCCATAAGCGCGATGGTGTGCTTATACAACATAGAGATCTGCTTTCATGATCATCATACCTAAAACTCACACAGCTAAAAGAAGGGAGAAAATATAATATGTCTGAAAAATTAAAACTGGGTTTAACCTTTGATGATGTGTTAATTACACCGGCATATTCCAATGTCTTGCCCAAGAATGTGTGTTTAAAAACGCGGTTCACTAAAAATATCACCTTAAATATCCCCTTAGTTTCAGCGGCAATGGACACTGTCACGACTTCCGGTACGGCAATTGCCATGGCGCAAGAAGGTGGCATCGGTATCATTCATAAAAACATGACCATTGAACAACAAGCGGCAGAGGTTAAAAAAGTAAAACGTTTTGAAAGCGGCATGGTAAAATATCCAATTACTATTGAACCGCAAGCTACTATCGAACAATTACGCTCAATTACAAAAGAACATCATATCTCCGGTGTCCCTGTTGTTGAAGGCAAACAATTGGTTGGCATTGTGACCAGTCGCGACATCCGCTTTGAAAACGACGCTAAACAAAAGATTGCCAATGTCATGACACCTAAAGAAAGACTGGTTACCGTAAAAGAAAATGCCAGTAAAGAAACCATTCTCAGTTTACTACAACAGCATCGCATTGAAAAATTACTGATCATTAACGATGATTTTCAATTGCGCGGCATGATTACCGTCAAAGACATACAAAAAGCGGAAGCCAAACCGAATGCCGCCAAAGATGAACAACGTCATCTACTGGTTGGCGCGGCGATAGGTGTCGGCGCCGAAAGTGAAGAACGCGCGGCGGCTTTAGTTAAGGCGGGTGTCGATGTCATTGTGGTTGATACAGCGCATGGTCATTCACAAGGTGTTTTAGATCGCGTGCGATGGATGAAAACACATTATCCCCAATGTGATATTATTGGTGGTAATATTGCTACCGCCGAAGCGGCAAAAGCACTGATGGATGCTGGCGCCGATGGTGTCAAAGTTGGCATCGGTCCCGGATCAATTTGCACAACCCGAGCAATAAGTGGCGCGGGGATGCCACAAATTACCGCCATACAATCCGTTGCCAGCGCCTTAGCAGGTACGGGTATTCCGCTTATCGCCGACGGTGGTATCCGTTATTCAGGTGATATCAGCAAAGCCATCGCGGCCGGCGCCGCTACCGTGATGATTGGTAGTTTATTTGCCGGCACCGAAGAAGCGCCTGGAGAAGTTGAATTATATAAAGGCAGATCGTATAAATCCTATCGTGGCATGGGTTCAATCGCGGCGATGTCACAAAAACATGGTTCCAGTGATCGTTATTTTCAGGAAGCCAGTGAAGAACAAAGTATTAAAGCCTTAATTCCGGAAGGCGTGGAAGGACGCGTGCCCTATAAAGGCAGCTTATTAAGCGTATTACAACAATTACTCGGCGGCTTACGTTCAGGCATGGGCTATGCCGGTTGTCCCACGATTGATGACATGATGCGTAAAACAGTTTTTGTACAAGTCACTCACGCGGCATTAGCGGAAGGTCATGTGCATGATGTGACTATTACTCGAGAGGCGCCTAATTATCAACTTTAAATAACGCAATAACATGAATAAAGACATCCACTCACAACGTATTTTAATTCTGGATTTTGGCTCACAGTACTGCCAATTGATCGCGCGCCGGGTGCGTGAAATTGGTGTGTATTGTGAAATATACGCTTATGATACCGATCCTGAAAATATTACTAAGTTCGCGCCACAAGGTGTTATTTTATCTGGCGGTCCGGAAACTGTGTGTGGTGAAGAAACACCGAGAATACCCGATGCTGTTTTTAACCTGGGCTGTCCGGTGTTGGGAATATGTTATGGCATGCAAGCGCTCACCACGCAACTGGGTGGCAGTGTTACCTTAGCTGAACGGCAGGAGTTTGGTTATGCTAAAATGAATATCCTGTCAAATTCATTACTATGGCACGGATTACAAGGTGAGCAACATCTTGATACCTGGATGAGTCATGGCGATCATGTGATAAAATTACCGGATGGATTTCAAATTATAGGCAATACCAGCAATACGGACATTGCCGCTATTGCCGATGAATCACGCCATTACTATGCTGTCCAGTTTCATCCGGAAGTGACACATACCTTAAAAGGCAAAATGATTCTTGAAAATTTTGTTTGTCGCATCTGTGCCTGTGAAAAAACCTGGACAACTGAAAATATTATTGCCGATCTCTCTGAGCACATCAAAACACAGGTTGGCGATGATAAGGTTATTTTAGCCTTATCCGGCGGTGTTGATTCGTCAGTGCTGGCCGCCCTGCTCCATCACGCCATCGGCGATCAGCTCACCTGTATTTTTGTTGATAATGGTTTATTACGACTGAATGAAGCTGAACAGGTTAAACAAACCATTGATGAACATTTTCATATCAAACTGATTTGTGTTGACGCGCGACAACATTTTTTAAGCGCGCTTAATAATATTAACGATCCGGAACAAAAACGCAAAATTATTGGCAAAACCTTTATTGATATTTTTGAACAAGAAGCCGCCAAGCTTGATGTTATTCAATGGTTAGCGCAAGGCACAATTTATCCCGATGTCATTGAATCCGCCGGCGCTAAAACCGGCAAAGCTAAAGTGATTAAATCCCACCACAATGTCGGTGGACTCCCGGAAAAATTAAAATTCAAGTTGATTGAACCACTGCGCGAATTATTCAAAGATGAAGTCAGAAAAATTGGTCTAAAGTTAGGCTTGCCAGAGCATATTGTCTTTCGTCATCCTTTCCCTGGTCCCGGTCTGGCGGTACGCATGTTAGGCGCAATTGATGTGGATCAATTGGATTGTTTGCGTCAAGCGGACGCTATTTTTATTGAAGAATTACGAAAAGCTGATTTATATCATAAAGTAAAACAGGCGTTCGCGGTATTTTTACCGGTAAATTCCGTTGGCGTGGTCGGTGACGCCCGTTGTTATTCACCGGTGATCGCCCTACGCGCTGTTGAAACCACTGATTTCATGACCGCCCACTGGGCGCATTTACCGCATGATTTTCTCGCGCATGTTTCTTACAGAATTACTAACGAAGTTAGAAACATATCGCGTGTTGTCTATGATATTTCTGGCAAACCACCGGCAACGATTGAATGGGAATAATATGAAACCAACAGCTATCACCACATTTGATTTTAACAGCATGTCATCGGCACAACAGCAACAGACATTTGCCGATTATGGTATTGTGTTAACCGCTGATGAAGCTTTAAAAATTCAAAACGACATTCTAAAACGCCCACCGACGCTAGCCGAATGTATTTTATGGTCAATAGAAGGCTCAGAACATTGCTCTTATAAAAGCAGTAAAAAACATTTAAAACAACTGCCGACTGATGGCCCCAATGTCATTATCGGCGCGAAAGAAGACGCAGGCATCATTGAACTATGTCGTGATCATGAAGGTAAACGTTATGGACTGGTTATCAGCCATGAATCCCACAATCATCCGTCACAAATTGTACCTTATGAAGGTGCGGCCACCGGTGTGGGTGGCAATGTCAGAGATGTCAGTTGCATGGGCGCGGAAGTGATTGCCACGGCTGACAGTTTACGTTTTGGTGATTTATCCGCGACCAAAACAGAATGGATACATCAAGGCGTTGTCAGCGGCATTGCCGGTTATGGCAATCCACTTGGTGTGCCAAATATTGCTGGCGATGTGTATTATGACGCCGATTACAATGATAACTGTTTGGTGACTGTGGTAACCTTAGGCGTGGTTGCTGAAGAAGATATTATCCACTCTTACGCGCCCGCTAACGCGGAAAATTATGATTTAATTTTAGTCGGCAAAGCCACCGACAACAGTGGTTTTGGCGGCGCCAGTTTTTCATCTTTGGAACTCGAAGATGAAAAACTGGAACAAAATAAAGGCGCGGTGCAAGAACCCAACGCGTTTTTGGGACGGCATCTGCTCAAAGCGAATCAAGCTTTGTTTAAAAAATTAAAAGCCAAACAACTCATCAACAAAGTCGGTTTTAAAGATTTAGGTGCCGGTGGTGTCGCCTGTGCCAGTGTTGAATTAGCGGAAACAGCCGGTTTCGGCGCTGAAGTTTATCTGGAAAAAGTCCATGTCTCAATGGATAACTTAAATCCATCGGTTATTCTTTGCTCAGAAACACAAGAACGCTATATGTGGGTCGTATCACCGGAACTCTCGCCGTTTATACTTGAACATTATAATGACATTTTTGCCCTGCCTCAGGTTTCTGCCGGTGCGCGCGCGTCAGTGATTGGCAAAATTCGTGGTGACGGTCGTTATATTGTCCATTATCATGATGATACGATTGTCGACGCCCAAGCTGAGGATGTCGTCAAGGGTATTCTGTATGACCGTCCAACACAGGAAACCAAAAAACAAAGGCAAGAACCCGATCTGTCAACGCCACAAGATTATAATCAACTACTGCTTAAACTACTTGGTCATGAAAGCATTGCCTGTCGCGATATGATTTATGAAAACTACGACAAACAAGTACAGGGACGCACGGTTATTGAAGCCGGCAGCGCTGATGCCGGTGTCATCGCGCCATTTAATAATCAGGATTACCCGGCAGAAATACGCAAGGTTGGCGCGGCGCTATCTGTTGATCATAATCCACGTTATTGTAAAATTGATCCTTATTGGGGCACTGTCAATGCGGTTGCTGAAGCCTTGCGTAATGTTGCCGCGGTTGGCGCTTCACCACAAACATTAACCGATTGTCTCTGCTTTGGCAATCCGGAAAAACCAGAACAAATGCAGGATTTTGTCCTTTCAGTGACCGCGTTATCTGACAGTTGTAAACACTATCGGTTAAAAGAACATCCTGAACATAGCTTACCCATTGTGGCCGGCAATGTTTCACTTTACAATGAAAGTAAAAATGGCGCGATTCCCGCCAGTCCGATTATTAGTTGTATTGGTAAGTTAGAAAACATTGATAAAGCGATAGGCAAAAATTTTAAACACCAAGACAGTGTTTTATTGTTATTAGGCGCGCGTAAAGATGAATGTGGCGGCAGTATTTATTACCAACTTCATCAACAACTTGGCGCGCAGTTGCCAAAACCCGACATCAACGAATTATGCCGACAAATTCACGCGCTTACCGATGCTATCGGTCAAGGTTTAGTCCATGCCTGTCATGATATTGCCGATGGCGGTTTAGCAGTGGCCCTGGCGGAAATGACATTTGCCAACACAATTGGTATTGATGCGCGTATTGATAGTGAATTACGTTTAGACAAAGCATTGTTTTCAGAAACAGGTGGTTTTGTCTTAGAAGTCAGTCGAGAAAATGAGGAGAAGATAACACAGCTTTTCGCGCGACAACAACTGACGCTGATACCCATAGGTCAAACAACAGCAAGTGATAGAATTAACATCAATGATGTGATTGATGTCAGTGTTGAACAAGCGCGTCACACTTGGCAATTCGGTTTAAGAGAAAAATTAGTATGAGCGATAAATTAGATTACAAACAAGCTGGTGTGGACATTGACATTGGCAATCAGATTGTCGATGACATCAAAACACAGGTACGCTCGACATTTTCACCATCGGTACTCACTGGCATCGGCAGTTTCGGCTCATTATTTGATCTGAAAAAAATTATCAATGACTATAATCATCCAGTATTAGTACAAAGCATTGATGGCTTAGGTACCAAACCCATCATCGCGCGCATGGCGCGACAATATGACACGCTTGGCATTGATATACTCAGCGCCACGGTCAATGATATTATTGTGCTCGGTGCCAAACCGATTAATTTTCTTGACTACATTGCCAGTGATAAACTATCACCTGCCGTGGTTAAACAATTAATTGCCGGCATGGTAAGCGCGTGTCGCGCTGAGGATATCGCCTTAGTCGGTGGTGAAACAGCGGAAATGCCGGATGTGTATGCCGGACATGAATACGATGTTGTCGGTGTGATTACCGGTGTGGTCGAACGGGATAACATTATTGATGGCAAAACAATTCAAGCGGGTGATAAAGTCTATGCCCTGCCCTCTAGCGGTTTACATACCAATGGCTATTCGTTGGCACGTAAAGCCTTATTTGACAGAGGTAATTTTCAGATTGACAGTCATGTCAATGAACTGGGTATGACGATAGGTGACGCTTTGCTAAAACCGCATATTAATTACAATCAGCCCGTGCGTCATTTGCTAGACCAAGGCATTAACATCAAAGGCATGGCGCATATTACCGGTGGTGGTGTGATTGACAATATTCCCCGTATTTTACCAGCTGATTGTGCCGTTAAACTCAACAAGCGCGACTGTCCTATACCACCGATTTTCTCACTGATACAACAGGTAGCTGATCTGGAAGAAGACGAATGCTACCGCGCCTTTAACATGGGCATGGGATTAATTTTAATTGGCGATGACAGCATTGCTGAGAACATCAATAGCGAAATTCACCTTGTTGGCGAAGTCATTCAGGGCAAACATGAAATTTATTTACAGTAACATACCATTATGAATATAAAAATAGCCGTCATTCAATTTCCTGGTTCCAACACTGAACGCGAAACGTTTATGGCGCTAGAACGTGTTGGGCTTTGTGGTGAAGAATTTTTATGGAATAGAAATGCCAGCGATCTGCGACACTATGATGGCTATATTATTGTCGGTGGCTTCGCCTACGAAGACCGCTCACGCGCCGGCATCATTGCCGCGCTTGATCCGATTATCGATGTTCTGCGAATTGAAAGCGAAAAAGGGAAACCTGTACTCGGCATCTGTAATGGCGCGCAAATCCTTATTGAAAGTGGTCTAGTACCTGGCGTAAAAGATTGCAAAACGGTTGCCGTATTAACTGAAAATCGTCGCGTGCAAAATGGTCAAGTATTAGGCACCGGTTATTATAATGTTTGGACAAACTCACGACGTGGTAAAAACAGTAATGACAATGCTTTTAACGGCTGTCTTGCTGATAATGAACTGGTCAAAGCGCCCATCGCCCATGCTGAAGGTCGTTTTATGATGTCGTCTGACTTATTGCAAAAACTGGAACAGCAGGGACAGATTGCTTATCAATATTGTGACGACCAGGGCAATTTACATGATGAATTTCCCATTAACCCAAATGGTTCAATGGCATCAATTTCGGCATTGTGCAATGTCAATGGCAATATTATGGCAATGATGCCACATCCTGAACGTAGTCCACTGGGTGATGTTATTTTTAAATCGATGCGTCATTATATTGAAAGCAACCATTATTCCCCTGTGCGCTATTTTGATTGGCAACATGAGACACCTCAACCCAGTCATTATAAAACGGCAAATAACACGTTAACATTTACCATCACCTTGATGATTACCGATAACCACGCTGCTTCTGTACAGACAGCACTACAAGCAAAACATATTGACGCGCGAATCAAGCGTCAAATTTATTGGGAAATTATTGCTGAACCGGGCACATCATTAGAAAAATTATCAGACGCTATCATCAGCAGTGGTGAATTATGGAATATCAATAAAGAAACAGAGCAATCGGTAAATAAAACGGAACACACACAATCACTATTGATAGTGGCGCATGATGACATTATTGGCCAACAAAAACAACAATTATTGGCCAAGCATTATGGCATTAAAGGCATTCATCAAATCAAACATGGTATTATTTGGCATCTGCACAGCGAAAAAACAATTGAAGCCAGCACCGAAGCGATATTAAAAACCCATATTTTATTTAATCCCGTGAGTCATAATGGATATTATTACTAATCAATACCATCAACAAGCTAAAAAAGCGCTTGATTATTGTCTGGAGCAGACCGATCTGTCATTACATAAATTGTATGCCGGCAAAGTGCGTGACTGCTATGCCTTAGATAATAAGCTTTTAATCATTACCACCGATCGTCAAAGCGCCTTTGACCGAAAATTAGCCTTAATTCCATTTAAAGGACAAGTGCTTAATCAATGCAGTGCCTGGTGGTTTAAACATACCCGTCATATCATTGATAATCACTATATTGATTTGCCTGATCCCAATGCCATGCTTGTCAAAAAATGCCAACCGCTACCCATTGAAATTATTGTGCGCGGCTATATTACCGGCAGCACTAACACCTCATTATGGACACATTATCAACAAGGTGAACGTTGTTATTGTGGCAATAGTTTACCTGATGGTTTGCAAAAAAATCAGCGCTTACCTGAAAATATTATCACACCGACAACTAAATCATCCGATGGTGATGTGCCTATCAGCGGTAAAGACATTGTCGCGCAACAATACTTAACAGCGAATGAGTGGCAGTATATTCAAGAAAAAGCTTTAGCCTTATTCCAATATGGCCAGACTCTGGTCGCGCAACATGGGTTGATACTGGTTGATACAAAATATGAATTTGGCAAAGATGAACACGGTAATATTGTATTAATTGATGAATTACACACCCCGGATTCCAGCCGATATTGGTTAGCCAACAGTTATCAGCAACGTATTGCCGCCGGCGAAGAGCCAGAAAATATCGATAAAGAATTTTTGCGGCTCTGGTTTGTCGCTCATTGTAATCCATATCATGATGAAATACTTCCCCCTGCCCCACCTGAATTGATTATTGAATTATCAGTCAGATATATTCAATTTTATGAAATGATTACCGGTGAACGGTTTAATTTTCCTGATACAAAACAATTGTCGATTTTAGAACGTATTGCCGCTAATTTGAGCGGATTTTAAAATAATTACCAAGTATCACAATATCCTGCTAAAAACCTTGCTTTTGACAACAAGAACTGCTAGCCTTAGCTTCTTTTAAGGCATAAATTAACCGGAGGTGCATTTTTACATGCCAAATGTTAAAGTAAAAGACAATGAACCATTTGATATTGCGTTAAGACGTTTCCGACGTTCTGTTGATAAAGCGGGCATCCTAGCTGAGGCACGTCGTCGTGAATTCTTTGAAAAACCAAAGTGGGAAAAGAAGCGTAAGACTGCGGCTGCGGTGAAACGTACCTTAAAGCAACGCTCGCGAGATCGCATTCGTCCTTCGCGTTCGCGTGGTATGAAGAAGTAGCATCTAATCAAATAAGCAATGTCAACCAGGGAAAAAATTCAAGCTGATTTAAAAACCGCAATGAAAGCGCGTGACCAAGAGCGTGTCACCCTTCTGCGCTTTGTTCTGGCGGCCATTAAGCAACGTGAAGTTGATGAAAGAAAAACCCTAACTGAGGCGGAAATCATTGCCGTTATTGAAAAACAAGTGAAACAGCGGCGTGAATCAATTAAACAATACCAATCAGCCAACCGTCAGGATTTAGCGGATAAAGAACAACAAGAATTATCGATATTACTAAATTACCTGCCGGAACCTTTGTCCGAACCAGAATTGACAAAACTGATTGACGCCGCTTTGGCTGAATCAGGCGCCAAAGACATTAAAGACATGGGCAAAGTGATGGCTATTCTAAAACCACAAGTACAAGGACGTGCCGATATGAAAGAACTCAGTAATAAAATTCGTGAGAAATTAGGGCTTTAAGCTTAATTTTTATTATTTAATATGAAAATTTCTCCCCGTCATTCCCGCGAAGGCGGGAATCCAGAAGAAAAATGTTTATGCCTGTGGTTTTTTCTCTGGAGTCCCGCCTTCGCGGGAATGACGGGAGTAACAATCTATAGAGCTTGTTTGTGGCACTCGATTTGCCATTAACAAGC
>JBCCYM010000038.1:0-18295 GCA_039190005.1 Pseudomonadota bacterium | reverse complement strand
ATTAAAACATCTGACTTTTTTATAATCCAACTTTGTGTTTAAAGAATGATAGTTTTCAGGTAGTGTTATATAAGTCTCAATGCGAGGAGTCAATTTATAAAATAATCGATTTTGATGAATAATTTGTTGAGGGCTTTGAGTTATCTTGTCATGTATGCTCATAGTAAGAAAATTTTGGGTATCACTATATTTAATTGGAAACAAATGGAGCATCCCATTAAAGATAACTAAACAATTATGTTTTTCCCATTTCTCATAACATACAGATGCTGTGTGATTATTAAGTGATAACATTCTGAGATACAAATATAAATTCATCTTAAGGTTATCTTCATGCTTATTTTGTGCAAACTTACACATCAATTTTTTAAATTTGAATTTGGTAAAATTTTTAATATTCTCTTTAGTTGCTAAGTCATATAGCCATTTTATACTATTTTCATGTCCTGCCAGCTTTTTTCCATAATGATATTTTATTGTATTATATGATTCATAATATTCCAAATTTAGTTCATTGCTGACGCAAATATTTGCTAATGAAAAAAGCATATGATGATAGTCATTTCTTGATAATAATACCTTTTGTTTTAATTTTAAAATCTGTTTTTTTATTTCTTCATTACTGGGAATTTTATTATTTATTAAAGGCATTATAAGCTCGTGACCAATCCATATTTTTTTTGCGCTCTCTGGGAAAGATCTTACTAAGCAACTTATAACAGCAAAGAGCAAACTTCTTCCATCACCAAGTTCATGATCAACTTCCCCGAAGAAATATACTGTTTTCTTTCCACTTGTAACTGATTTATGAATTTCCAATGAAATTTTATAAGCTATATTATGATTAACATTAAAAGTGTTGATCAGTTCATTAAGTATTTTAATATGTCTTGTCATTATAGTTTACGTTTTCGTTGTTCAGTAATCTGGAATGTGCTCGATTTAAAGGTTGTTTTATACTTTCTAAATTTTCGTCAACGATTTCTTCATATGCTGCAACTAATTCAGAAATGCCTGCATCCGGTAAATTCTTGCTATCTTCAACAGAAAAAATAAACAGGTAGCAATAGGTTGGTATGCTGAACATAACTGGGCCATTAATGTCGTTTTACCTATGCCTCGAAAACCAGGAATAATAACCATTCTATAATTGGGATACTTTAATAAATAAGAAACGCTGAGGATATTTTTGACCATCAATACCGTGAGTAAACCGTTTGAGACGATCTGGCGTTGTTCTTAATTGTTGTTGGATATAGTGTATCAAATCTTCTTTCATGGTTATTCCATTATACAACAAACATATGTTTCTAGTATATTATGATATACTAGAAAAATCAACAGTCCATAATTTGGTTTCCCTAGAAGAACAATAGAAAATTTACATTTTCTATTTCAGCCATTTGATTTTATTATATTTTTTGAATATTTGTTTGCTAAATTCAACCTAAGCTTAGGTTTGCGCTTAGAGGTTTTGGTACGACCAGCCAACGTGATATTGATGTAACGGGTAATAGCACCAGGCGTGAGTACGTTAGTGCGAAACGCCTGAACACTTGAACTATGACCCGCATCATCACGCACATGCTCTCTTGGTCGGAATCTTTACATCATCTGAAGAAGTGTAGAAGTTTAGACTTGATCTGATACTCATGCTGAATTTGGCGATTGATTAAATGAATTTAATATTAAGGATATGGGGGTTGCGTGTGGAGTTAAGCATAAGTTAGGCAATATTATCTCAACGTAGTGTTTCAATTTCCTCAACTGATAAATCTGTATAACGCGCGATTTTTTCAAGATGCTCATTATCCGCAAGCATTCGACGCGCCATTTCATAGGCATGATTTATTTTACCTTGTTGCATACCTTGCTGCATCGCTTGTTCTTTCTGATGTTCGAATTGTTGAAAGATTGTCATCACTCTGGCTCCAATATCTCGCTATATTAAAGAACAAAGGTAAACTGTACCTTCTCAACGCAGCGTTTTAATTTCTTCGATTGACAAACCGGTATAACGCGCGATTTTTTCAAAGCTTTCATTATCTGTAAGCATTCGACGCGCCATCTCATAGGCATGATTTATTTTACCTTGTTGTATACCTTGTTGCATGCCTTGCTGCATCGCTTGTTCTTTCTGATGTTCGAATTGTTGGAAGATTGTCATCACTCTTTCTCCAATATCTTGTTGCTGCTCAAATACTTTTTTAAACCGTTCCGGATCACTTACCTCTGCGGCATTTATAGTGTAGTATACCATATCTAACACATAATGACTACCGCCCTCTTCCACAATCCGATCAAAAATACCTGATTCAGCAAGCTTTTCAAATACCGGTAACACATCCCGTTCAAACACATGTTTGAAAATTAATTCCATCACACTCGCCCATTGATATTTCAAAATCTCCTCATCCTCTAACTTGCTCAGATCTATCAAACCATGCGGCTTAAGAAAGTACTTATGGGCAAGATCTGGATGTTCAAAACAAGCATAGATATCCGTCGGTTCTTTGTAGGCGGCTTTACCATGATACAGCACTATTGGAAATACCAATGGCAGTTTGTCATAACCTTTCTCCAAATGCGCTTTCATCATTTTTATTTGATAGGACAATAATGAAAATGCCATTTGCGGCTTAGCTTGGCTTAAATGTTCACATAACAAATAGATATACCCTGTGCCACCATTTTTAAGCTTCACACGATAAATCAGATCGGATAATTCATAACGGTATGTTTCATCGACAAAGGTATCTTTTTCAATATGCATTTCCTTGAAATCAATGAGTTGTTTGACTTCTTCCGATAAACTCTGTTCAAAAATATCGCGTGCCACAGATGGATGACTCATTGCTTTACGAAATGTTTTGTCATGCGGATTATGAATTAATTTCGACATTTTCTTTTTACTCTCTTTTCATTTTTTTTATTTAGATAAAGGTACACGCTATGCTTTAATATTGTCGCACGCGATAACTCAAGGCTTCGCTAATATGTTCTGAGCTTAAATCTTTTTTGCCATGAATATCCGCTATCGTTCGAGCGACTTTAAGCACGCGATGATAGGCTCTGGCACTGAGCTTGAGTTTTTTGGCAGCGCTTGTTAAAAGTTGCTGCTGTTCAGATTTTAGCTGACAATATTTTTTTAGTTCGGAGGATGTTAATTGCGCGTTGGTTTTATTGGCGCGTTGCAATTGTATTTTTTGCGCGTCAACGACGTGTTGTCGTACAATGTCAGTTGTTTCACATGGTGGCTGTGAGCTGGTAAGCAAGTTGATTGGAATCCGTGTCATTTGCACATGCATGTCAATGCGATCTAACATTGGCCCGGAAACTTTATGATGATAACGACTGATTTGTTCCGGTGTGCAACGACAGTTATGTTCGGGATCATTAAGATAACCACAAGGACAAGGATTCATGGCGGCAATCAGTTGAAACTTTGCCGGAAATTCGGCTTGCTGGGAGGCGCGCGAGATAATAACTTTGCCCGATTCTAAGGGCGCCCGCAGCGTTTCCAGAACGCTGCGACTGAATTCCGGCAATTCATCAAGAAATAAAACACCATTGTGTGCCAGTGAAATTTCCCCTGGACGTGGCAAACTACCACCGCCAATCAACGCGGCCGCCGAAGCACTGTGATGAGGGCTACGAAAAGGTCGCCTCGCCCATGAATGGCTATTAAAATCATTGTGACTAACTGATCTGATTGCCGCGGTTTCCAGTGCTTCTTTTTCACTCATTGCTGGTAATAGACCAGGCAAACGACTGGCAAGCATGGTTTTGCCGGTGCCTGGCGGTCCAACCAAAAGCAGACTATGGTTACCCGCGGCGGCAATTTCCAGCGCGCGTTTCGCTTGTTGTTGTCCTTGTATGTCGGCTAAATCAAGCCTATGAATGGGGCTATCTACGCGCGAATTATTTTGGAAAGATGATAATGGTGTCGCGCCGGTTAAATGCGCGCAAACATCAAGAAAATGTTTGCTTGGCAGAATATCCAAATCACTCACCAGACTTGCTTCGGCGGCATTTTGCCACGGTAGAATAAGTTTCTTGCCGCGATTTTTACAAGCCAAGGCTACCGGCAAGATACCTTTGACTTGCCGTAACTGACCAGATAATGCCAACTCACCAATAAACTCATAATCTTCTAATGTAGTCATGGGAATTTGCGCGGTTGCCGCGAGAATACTGAGCGCCATGGCTAAATCAAAGCGCGCGCCATCTTTGGGTAAATCTGCCGGCGCTAAATTAATAGTAAGACGACTGGGCGGAAAATTAAATTTCATATTGAGTAAAGCACTGCGTACCCGATCTTTGCTTTCTTTTACTGCGGTTTCCGGCAAGCCGACAATTGATATGCGTGGTAATCCGCCGGAAATATGTGCTTCTACTGTTACAAGATGGGCGTGAATACCACAGTTGGCGCGGCTATAGGTGATAGCTAGAGACATGGAAAACTCCTTGTTTTAATAAGGTTGATTAAAAAATTGGTAAAGAGGGAAATGGATTAATGGGACAGCGCAATAATGGCAGAATGCTATAAATGTTGCAACTAAATTCTGAAAAAACCGCGGTGGTTGACAAAATGTGATTCCTTTGATTTTTCGACCCTTCGACAAGCTCAGGGCTAGCAAGCTCAGGGCGAGCAGGCTCAGGGACCACCCTTCGACCCTTCGACAGGCTCAGGGCGAGCAGGCTCAGGGACCATTTGGGTTTAAAGTAAAAAATCTCTCCCGCGAGTGGGCGAGTCAAGAAGTGATGGAAAATCTAAAGAGCGGTAGTGCAAAAGAAAACAATCTCAGTCGCTTGTGACCGCGTTATTGATCTTATCCATACAGCTGATTATAAAATTGCATATAGACCGCATTGGTCCAACCAAATCCTTTTTGCGCTTGGGCATAACCATATTTTATACGTTTATCTGCGAGAGCGTCGTAGCTGACGTATTTTTCAATGAAGTCACCAGTCTGGCTAAAGAAAACATCACCGGCATTTAACCAATCTTGCATCACTCGATAAGCTAATTGCGGACGATGCTGATTTTTTAAGCCTTGGCCAATGAAATATTGGATCGGCGCCCAAGCGTAAGGATAGTCCCACTGCATTAGCGATGATGTTAAGCTTGTTGGAATGCCAAACTGAGCTTGTTTGCCATTCGGCAGTAGACTTGTATCTCTGTCACCGACATGATGTTGTTCTAGACCGGCATGGATCATTGTATTTGTCATGGATGCTGTGGTCAGCGCCGAGGACCACAATGGATAGAAGTTGGTCGCGTAAAGATAGGTTGATGGTGATGATTTTATCGGTAATTTTATCACAAGCCGATCACTGTACTGACCTTTGGCATTGACAAAAAAATGGTTGATGGTTTCTTTTTGTTGTTGCAGTACTGTTGTTTTGACTGGAGGCGTGCTATTTGTGATCGATGCGATTGTATTCAACTCATTTCCCATTTGATAAATCAGGACATTTAAACTGATTGGCGCGTAGGCGGTGGCCAATTGCCCAACTTTGCCAAAACGACTGGAAAGATCAAATCCTGATTCGCGAATGGCTCGGTCAGACGCGTAAAAATGCTGGGTGAGACCGAATTGAGCGTCACCGCAGTTTTGATGAACCTGTAAACCTTTGCAGCGATGTTTGGGGTTATAAAACCAGTTATCTAAGTTTTGTTGCGGGTGTTTGGCAAAATATTCACCAGCTTGTTGGTAGAGCGCGACATTTTGTGGTTGGGTGCTGCGAGCGACTTCTGGCGCGGGTCCAACACCATCGGTATAAAAACGATAAACCGTAAATGATTTTCCAGCAGCATCGCGTGTCGTCACCACACGAGGATTACTTTTTTCCGCAAAGATTGTATCCGTGGGATCAGTCCAGAAGCGATAATAACGAATACCTGCTGGTAGCACTTCCTGTTTTAGCCAGGTTTTATAATCAACTGGCTGGGTAAATTTATTGTTAATCTGTTTTAAAAAAGGCGCCAAAGTTTCGTCGTAAGGCATGTTATCCCGCGTGGCAAAATGATAGACGGCTAGCGCTTCTTCGGTGAACAATGGTGGTTGCGAGCGAGTCAGGTAGTAGGTTCGGTTGGCATTGAGGATGAAACCACCGTAGAAATCAATTTCAAAGATGTGATTATCGACCATCCCTTTAGCAATTTGGAACAGTTTTTCAACGTAAGCGTAATAGTAATAAGGTGATTTGTTGTTATCGGATAGGTGAACCAACTGTTTGTCACTCGCTGACCATACAACACTGTGAGGGCGCGTCAGAATATAATTGGCACTAGCGAGCAAACCTTTGACAATGAAAAAACTATCCCAGCCATACATCTCATTAAACATATCGCCAGGCACAACATAAGCATTGGGTAGATAAAGTAAACCAATGTTATTGTACAGGCTGTTTGGCGAGAGTGAGGGTTTAGGCAATGGCGAGGGCAGTGGTTTAACAATAACATTAGCACTACTTTGTTTTACTTTTCGCGTTAATGATTTTTCAAGTAGCGGGCGTAAAACAGCGGGATAAAAAATGGGGAAAGCTTGCCCTTTGGGATGTTTTATAAGTTTGTCTTCCGCCGCTTGAGCAAGCATCGCGTTGGTGCGTAAAAACATTTTTTTATCTAGCCATGCGCCATTGATATAAGGGATAACACAGTCACGTTCAAACTGGTATTGACTCATGCTCTGTTGATGTTGGTCTAAAGCGGGTTTGAGGCAGCTTGATAAAATCGGCGCTAATGCTTTGTTGAGGGTAATAACAAGGCTTTTATTATTATTCATGTCGCCGGTAATGATAAACTGTGTGTTTGTGGGCGTGATAGCGAACGTCACGTCAAAAATATAACACAGGCTTATAAAACATATGGCGCTAAATGCGTATCTGATTTGTTTGCTTTTACTCATGGCATTAAATAAAATTAGGATGATTTAGGATTTCTTTTTTGTCAAGTTTTTGTTGCTTAACTGATTAGTTTAACCTAAAAGATTGTAATAACTATCATTCTTGTCATTACTGTAGTAAAATAAGCCGGTTATGTCGAAAAAAACACGTTCAATGATGGTTACTTGTTCATTGCTGTATGCCAATGGTGATCTACACCTTGGTCATATGATTGAACATATACAAACAGATATCTGGGCTCGATTTCAAAGAATGCAGGGGCATCGCTGTTTATACATCTGTGGCAGTGATTGTCATGGCACGCCGGTGATGATTAGCGCCGAAAAGCAGAATATGAAACCCATTGAATTGGTTGAAAAAGTGCGCCAACAGCATATGGCTGATTTTGCCGCGTTTAATATCAGCTTTGATAATTTTTATACCAGTCATTCGCCAGAAAATAAAGCTTTATCGGAAATGATCTACCGTCGCTTGCAAGACAACGGCGATATCAGTAAGCATACCATTGAGCAAGCTTTTGACGCCGAAAAACAAATGTTTCTGCCTGATCGTTTTGTTAAAGGTCAATGTCCTAAATGTGGCGCGATGGATCAATACGGTGATGGTTGTGAAGTTTGTGGCGCCACCTATACCCCGACGGAACTTATAAATCCAGTCTCCGTGGTTTCAGGCACAATGCCTGTTGTGCGTACTTCGGAGCATTATTTTTTTGAACTGCCGCGTTATGAAGCCGCGTTGAAAAAATGGATGCAAGAAGGTCATCATTTACAGCCACAAGTCACTAGAAAAATGGATGAATGGTTTCAACAAGGATTACGACACTGGAATATTTCCCGAGATAAACCTTATTTTGGCTTTGAAATACCTGATGCGCCAGGCAAATATTTTTATGTCTGGTTTGACGCGCCGATAGGGTATATGGCTAGCTTGCAAAATTTCTGTCAAGACCATCCTGAAATAGACTTTGACGCCTATTGGCGACCCGATACGGATACCGAGCTATACCATTTTATTGGTAAAGATGTGATGTATTTCCACAGTTTATTTTGGCCGGCGATGCTGATGGCCGCTAAGCTGCGCACGCCGACCGCGGTTTGTGTGCATGGCTTTTTGACGGTCAATGGTGAGAAGATGTCCAAATCACGGGGCACATTCATTAAAGTAAAAAGCTATCTTAAACATTTCAAACCCGATTATCTGCGTTATTATTTTGCCGCTAAACTTAATAGCAGTATTGAAGATATTGATTTAAACCTTGATGATTTCCGCGCGCGTGTCAATGCTGATTTGGTCGGTAAATTAGTGAATATTGCCAGTCGCTGTGCCGGCTTTATGCACAGTCATTTCAATAATACCTTGGCGGCTGAATGCGGTGAAAAAGCGTTATGGCGGCAGTTCACTGATAGCGCCGCATCCATCGCGGCACATTATGAACAGTTTGAGTATGCTAAAACCATGCGTGAAGTGATGACACTTGCCGATATCGCCAATCAATATATTTCTGAGCAAGCGCCGTGGCAATTGATTAAAGATGAAAAAAATCACGCGCGAGTGCATGCTGTTTGTACTATGGGTATCAATTTGTTTAAGGTGCTCATGGTTTATTTAAAACCAGTTGTGCCGACATTAGTACAAGACGCTGAGCGGTTTTTAAATATTGAACCATTACAGTGGCAAGATAGTGGTGTATTTCTTGGCGAACACCGAATTAATCGTTTTACACCGCTATTACAGCGCATTCAACCACAGGAGATCAACATGATGCTAGAAAATGAAAAATCATCGCTTACTGAAACCAAGACACAGCAAGTTGAATCGCCGTTTAAACCAGAAATTACCATTGATGATTTTGCTAAAGTTGATTTGCGCGTGGCCAAAATTATCTCGGCTGAACAGGTAGAGGGCGCTGATAAATTATTGCGTATCACACTCGATGTCGGTGAAGGCATTAAAAAACAGGTGTTTGCCGGTATTAAAGGGTCTTATCGTCCGGAAGATTTACAGGATAAACAGATCATTTTTGTTGCCAATTTGAAACCAAGAAAAATGCGCTTTGGTCTTTCCGAAGGTATGATTTTGGCTGCCGGAAATGGTCAATCCAGTTTTGTATTATCACCAGATAATGGCGCTAACGCGGGTGATATTGTTAAATAATCTCGAGCAGTCATTCCCGCGTAGGCGGGAATCCAGAGAAAAAACTACAGGCATAACTATTTTTCTCCAACATGAAAAATTTGTAATAATATATGAAATTATCCCCTGACCTTGAACAGATCAACAGTGTTCTGCCGCAAACGCAATGCGGTTTATGTGATTACAAGGGTTGTCGACCTTATGCCGAAGCCATTGTTAATGGCGAAGCGGCAATTAATCGCTGCCCACCAGGTGGTGTGCGTGGCTTATTAAAACTGGCAGAGATTACCGGTCAGGACGCCCATCCTTATATTGCTGAGATGCGGGAAAAGGAAAAACCGGTGATGTTGGCCAGTATCCGTGAAGATGAATGTATTGGTTGCACCAAATGTATCAGTGCCTGTCCGGTTGATGCCATCATCGGTGATTCTAAACAAATGCATACTGTGCTTAAATCCGAGTGTACCGGTTGTGAATTATGTGTTAGTCCGTGTCCTGTTGATTGTATTGATATGATTGTTGTTGCCCAAACAAATGAAATCAACCATGAACAAGCAGAGAAAAAATCGAAGTATTACCGAATGCGCTATGAAAATCGCAATAAACGTTTAGCTAAGGAAAGTGAAAAATTACACTACAAACATCAACGGGCAAAAGCGGCCTATAAGAAATTAGCCAGTAAACAGGATGATATTAGTGCCAGAAAAGCGGCTGTGATGGCTGCCGTGCAACGCCATAAAACCAAAAATACTGATGGACAAACGACCAAATAATCGCAAAACAACAATTGAGAAAATCTTTGTTAGGCTTAAAAAAGAAAGACCGAATCCCACCACTGAATTAAGATTCAATAATCCTTTTGAATTGCTGATCGCAGTCATTTTATCCGCCCAAGCTACCGATGTCAGTGTGAATAAAGCCACCCAAAAACTGTACGCCATCGCCAATACCCCGGAAAAAATACGCGCTTTAAAAGAAACTGGACTAAAAAAATATATCAAAACCATTGGGCTTTATAACGCTAAAGCTAAAAACATCATTGCGACTTGTAAGCAGCTGATTGAAAAACATCAAGGTGAAGTGCCTGAAGATAGAGCGGCATTGGAAGCATTGCCTGGGGTTGGTCGTAAAACAGCCAGCGTGGTTTTAAATACCGCTTTTGGTCATCCAACCATAGCGGTGGATACGCATATTTTTCGCGTCGCGAACCGTACCGGTATCGCGCCGGGTAAAAATGTGTTGGCTGTTGAACGGGGCTTGCTTGAGGTTGTTCCTAAAAAATTCCAACATGACGCCCACCATTGGCTCATCTTACATGGTCGTTATGTCTGTAAAGCGCGTAAGCCTTTATGTGAGAATTGTTGTATTAATGATTTGTGTGTTTACTATAAACATATAAAAAGAGAAACTAACAATGTTATTTAGTCATGATCCAATTGAAATGCGCCGTTGTTTTTTTGTCGCTTGGGAAAAATATCAGCAAGGGCAAATACTGACTGATCTTGAGCAACAAATTGTCGCGGTGAGTCTTAAACATCCTGAGTATCACCAAATATTAGAAAATCCCGAACGGTATTTAAGCAAAACATATTCCGCCATGTCGGATGAAGCAAATCCTTTTCTCCATTTGGGACTACATTTGGCAATACAAGATCAATTACAGATGAAACAACCAGCGTGTCTCGATAACGTATTTAAACAGCTTTGCGGTAAACACAGTGAACATGAAGCTGAGCATGTATTAATGCAATGTTTGCTTGAGGCGTTGTCTGAAGCGGCGGAATCAGGAAACTATGATCCTGATGTCTATGAAAAGAGACTAAAAAACTTACTCTTGAATCCATAAAAAAGGTCACAAATACAAGATTTGTGACCTTTCTGTTTTAGATAATAAATTATCTTTTTTTAGCTACTTTGCGCTTAGTAGTCGCTTTTTTCTTAGCGGCTGGTTTACGCTTAGCAGCTACTTTTTTCTTAGTAGTTACTTTCTTTTTGGCAGCTGTTTTCTTTTTAGTAGCCGTTTTCTTTTTTGTTGCTGTTTTCTTTTTAGCGGCAGTTGCTTTTTTAGCTTTAAGTTTTTTTACTTCAGCTTTGAGCTTAGTAATTTCTTTTTTTGCTGCCTCAAGTTTTTTACGAAGATCCGTTACTGTTTTTGTCGCAGCACTTGATTTTCTTACAGTCGGTTTCTTTTTTACAGTTGAACGTTTAGCTGCTGGTTTTCTAGCAGTTGTTTTTTTAGTTGCGCGTGGCATGTTATTTCTCCTATGTTTTTAATAACAGTTAAAAACATAGCAGAAAATTTGCTAATAACAAATAAAAAAATGTTTTTTTGCCAAAAAAATCTGTTTTTTTTAAATTTTTTGCTAAAAAAACATCAATTGCACTGTAAAAATGATTTTTTTTATGCAAAATAAATTTTTTAACCGGAGTAAATTATGATCAGTTTGAAAAAAATTATTTTGTTGTTGTTATCTATTTTTATCATCAGCGGTTGCGATAATACCTTTGCGGTAACATCGGCAAAACAATCAAATACAGAGGTAACAGGTTATTGGCAAATTCCGGCGAAAGGATCAAACAAGCCTAGCGCTGTTGTTAAAGTCTATATCAAAAATAATAAACTCTATGCCAACATTGTTAAAATGTATCCTATTAATGGCAAACCGCCGGTCACTTATTGCCAGCATTGTAAAGGAGAATTGCGTAACGCTAAGTTTATTGGTTTGCCTATTTTTTGGAATTTAAAAAAGGAAAAAGGAAAATGGCGTGGTGGTAAGATACTTAATCCTAAAACGGGTAAAACATATAGTTGTACTGTTAGCTTAACCCAAGACGGGAAAGCATTAAGTGTGCGAGGACATATTGGCATGTTTGGTGTGACAAAAATTTGGCCGCGCGCGGTAAATTTTAAAGAGACAAATGATTCATCAACATCAGCTGACAGTTAGGTTTGATAATTGTCAAGAAACAACCGCAATTCATTTTTTGCTCGCGTGTCAAATCGCAAACCTAATTTGCTGCGGCGCCAGAGTATATCGTCAACTGTTTTTGCCCATTCATAGTTAATAAGATAACACACTTCCTGTTCATATAAGTCCGCCGCGAAGCGGCGACCTAAATCTGACATTTGCCGGCAGTTGTCTAAAAGAGTGGTGATGTTGCTGCCGTATTGCAAAAAATAACGATGGCGTAATTTATCCGGTAGCCAATGGTAACGTTGCTTGAGCATCAGACCGTATTGTTCCACCGTGTTGCCATCAAGATCACCGCCTGCTAATGGCGTTTTGGCTGTCCATGACGCTGTCATTGTTGGAAAAATCGCTTTGAGTTTTGCCAATACATGTTCAGCAAGCTGGCGATAGGTGGTGATTTTGCCGCCAAAAATGTTTAATAAAGGACAAGGTTGATCATGATAATCAAGCAAATAACCACGAGAACTGCCGGATAAATCAGCGCCACTACCGTCATCATATAAAGGACGGACACCGGCGTAGTGCCAAATAACATCTTCAGCAGTAATTTTATCAGTGAAATAATGATTGGTTATTTCGCACAGATAATCAATTTCTTCAGCGGAAATTTCCGCAGTGATGGGATCGGCGGTAAATAATTCTTCAGTCGTGCCGATTAAGGTCAGGTTTTCTTCAAAAGGGATGACAAATACAATACGATTGTCTGTATGCTGCAAAATATAGGCATGGTCGCCTTGATAAAGCTGTGGTACGACAATATGACTGCCTTTTACTAATTTCGCGCTATATCGACTGGGTTTACCTATCACTTGCTTGATGGTTTGTTCTATCCAAGGACCACTGGCATTGATAAGTACTTTGGCTTTGACAGTTTCCTGCCGGTCAGCACATTGAAGTGTGACATACCAGTGGTTCTGCTGTTCTGTCGCGGCAATACAACGTGTCCGTGTTTTAATATCAGCGCCTAAAGATTTTGCCGACAAGGCGTTGGTAATGACTAATCTTGCGTCGTCTACCCAGCAATCAGAATAGATAAAACCGGTTTTGAATTGTTGTTTTAATGTCGTGCCGTAAATTGTTTTGCGCAAATTAACACGCTTAGAACCTTTGATTTGTTTGCGTCGCGCTAAATGGTCGTAAATGAATAGCCCCGACCTTAATAGCCACTGTGGACGTAAATGTTTTTCATAAGGTAAAACAAAACGCATTTCGCGAATAAGATGTGGTGCGATTTCAATTAAAGCCTCGCGTTCTTTTAAGGATTCGCGTACCAGACTGAATTGATATTGTTCGAGATAACGCAAACCGCCATGAATGAGTTTGCTGCTGTTTGAAGAGGTACCGTTTGCCAAATCGTATTGTTCGCATAACAATACCGATAAACCACGGCCAGCGGCATCGCGAGCGATACCGCAGCCGTTTATGCCACCACCGATAATGCAGAGATCATATTCCATTTTCATCATTCCTGCGACCCTTCGACAAGTTCAGGGTACAATCTGGAGAAAAAACTACAGCCATACACATTTTTCTCCTGGATTTTACCCTGAGCTTGTCGAAGGGTCCCGCCTGCGCGGGAATGACGGGAGAGAAATAAGAATGACCGCAAATTAAAAAACCAAACTGAGACATTGCTAAATACTGTTTTTCTCAAGGATATTTTGCTAAATTTAGTATACCTATTACATTTTAAATTAAGTTGGAGTTATTTTAAAGTAAAAGTAAAAAATCTCCGTCACTTGTGACCGAGTTGTTTAACATGAGATAAAAAAAATGCCAAATCAGTACATCTTAGCCATTGACCAAGGCACCAGCTCCAGTCGCTGCATTTTATTTGACCAAAAAGCACGGCTGGTGGCCAAATCGCAACAAGCATTACCGCAATCATTTCCAAACCCCGATCGAGTTGAACATGATCCAGAGGCAATATGGCAAACGGTATTGCGAACCATGCGAGAGGTCGTTGAAATAGCAAATATACAAGCTCAGGATATTGTTGCCATTGGTATCAGTAATCAACGGGAAACCACATTGATTTGGGATCGCGAAACTGGTGAATCGATTTATCCAGCAATTGTTTGGCAGGATAGACGTACCAGTGACTATTGTCAGCAACGATTACAGTACGAATCGACGATTCAACAAAAAACAGGGCTGTTGCTTAATCCTTATTTTTCTGCCAGCAAAATTGCCTGGCTATTAGACAATGTTGATGGCGCCAGACGACGCGCTGAAAATGGTGAATTAGCGTTTGGCACAGTGGACACATTTTTATTATGGCGTTTAAGCAATGGTCAATCGCACTATACCGATGTCACCAACGCCTCACGTACCTTATTATATAATATTAACACCCAACAATGGGATGATGATTTACTTGCCTTGTTTAATATTCCACCAGCGTTGTTGCCACAGGTCAAAGACAATTGCTTTGATTTTGGCATGACCGATCCATCATTGCTTGGCGTGTCAATTCCAATTACCGCCATGGCGGGTGATCAGCAGGCGGCATTGTTTGGTCAAACTTGCTTTTCGCCCGGATTAATGAAAAGCACCTATGGCACCGGTTGTTTTATGTTATTGAATACCGGCGATCAAATCATGCTGTCACGAAATAAGCTATTGTCAACAATCGCGTACCGTATCAACGGTAAAATAAGTTACGCCTTGGAAGGCAGTATTTTTATGGCCGGGGCTATTGTTGATTGGTTGCAACATCAGCTGGGTGTTATCAAATCAGCGCAAGAATCAGAACGTTTAGCCAGTCAATTATCCGACAATGGTGGTGTGTATTTAATACCGGCTTTTACCGGTTTAGGCGCGCCTTATTGGCGGACTGAAGCGAAAGCGGCAATTATCGGCATGACGCGCAATACCAATGCCGCCCATATCGCCCGCGCCGGTTTGGAAGCGATTGTCTATCAGACATTTGATTTATTGCGGACCATGATGGATGACGGCGCTGTTTTGCCGGACGCCTTGCATGTTGACGGTGGTATGATCAAAAATAATTGGCTGATGCAGTTTTTAGCCGATATTATCGGTATGGATGTCAAATGTTGCGCTTATTCAGAAACAACCGCCTTGGGTGCCGCGTTTCTTGCCGGTTTGCATTGTCAATGCTACGCATCTATGGATGAGTTAACACAACTGTGGCAAGTGGCTAACTGTTTTACATCTAATATGCTGAAACAGCAACGGCAACAACACTATCAGCAGTGGTGTGAGCTGATTAAAAAATACGTATTAACCTAAAAATCACAGTAAGCGAATGTCTGAATTCTCTGAACAAGATTATCATTACATGCGTCGGGCAATGGCTTTGGCACAAATCGCGGCACAAGAAAATGAGGTGCCTGTTGCCGCTTTATTAGTTAATGATGATGGTGTTATTGCCGAAGCGCATAATCAACCGATAGGCTTATGTGATCCAACAGCGCACGCGGAAATACAGGTTTTACGCCAAGCTGGTCAAAAATTACAGAATTATCGCTTATTAGACACAACACTCTATGTCACGCTGGAACCTTGTGCCATGTGCGCGGCCGCCATCATTCACGCGCGCGTAAAACGTTTGATTTTTGGCGCTAACGATCCGAAAACCGGTGCTTGTGGCAGTATCATGAATATTATCACGCGTCCGGATAATAACCATAGCGTTGAATACAGTGGCGGTTTATTAGAACAAGCATGTGGTGATTTATTGCGTCAATTCTTTCGCCAGCGACGGATGTCAGATAGATAAGCATCATACTATTAAGTTGAGTTTCTATTTGAACTACCTGTAGACTTTCGTTATTATCTATACATCAGTTTTTATTATAATTTTTACTTAATCGATCGAACATGAATACAGTTATTTTTACATCTGAATCAGTATCTGAAGGACATCCCGACAAAGTTGCTGACCAAATCTCTGATGCCGTCCTTGACGCGATTCTCGCGCAAGATAAACACGCCCGGGTTGCCTGTGAAACAATGGTGACAACTGGCATGGTTTTAATTGGTGGGGAAATCACCACAACCGCCTGGGTTGATATTGAAAAAATAGCGCGCGAGGTGATTGGTGATATTGGCTACAATCACTCTGATCTTGGTTTTGACTACCGTTCCTGCGCGGTGTTATCAGCCATTGGTAAGCAATCTCCCGATATCGCCCGTGGTGTGGATAGCACGCCAGAACATGAACAAGGCGCGGGCGATCAAGGTTTAGTATTCGGTTACGCTTCCAATGAAACTGATGTATTGATGCCAGCGCCAATTACCTACGCGCATCGTTTGGTGCAAAGACAGAGTAAATTGCGTAAGGATGGTAGTTTGCCTTGGTTATGTCCGGACGCTAAAAGTCAGGTCACGTTTCGCTATGAAGGTTTGCGACCTATCGCTATTGATGCTGTTGTGTTGTCAACCCAGCATAATGACAATATTTCGTATGAGGATTTACGCGAGGCGATTATTGACACCATCATTAAACCGGTGTTGCCGGAGCATTATTTGCATAAAGATACCAAATTTTTTATTAATCCGACTGGGCGGTTTGTCATTGGTGGTCCAGTGAGTGATTGCGGTGTGACTGGTCGTAAAATTATTGTCGATACCTATGGCGGTATGGCGCGTCATGGTGGTGGCGCTTTTTCCGGCAAAGATCCGAGCAAAGTCGATCGTTCAGCCGCTTACGCGGCGCGTTATGCCGCCAAAAATATTGTTGCCGCCGGTTTAGCCAATTGTTGTGAAATACAAATCGCTTACGCGATTGGTGTCGCCAAGCCGGTTTCCATTACTGTCAATACCTTTGGCACCGGTAAAATTGAAGAACAGCGCTTGTCTCAATTGATTATGGAGCATTTCCCGCTAAAACCGCGAGAAATTATTGATCAACTTGATTTATTGCGACCGGTTTATAGGCCTACAGCGAGCTATGGCCACTTTGGTCGTGAAGACGCGCGTTTCAGCTGGGAAGCCACGGATAAAGCAGATCTTTTACGGGACGCGGCTGGTCTAAAAGTTTAAGGATTAATACGCCATGCGTATTCCGCGACTGTATCATGAAAGCCGTTTACACAGCGGCGATGTTGTCAGTTTGCATCAGCAAGCCGTCCATTATGTCCTGCATGTGCTTCGGCTTAAAAAGAATGCCGAGTTAATTCTGTTTAATGGTCGCGGTGGCGAATTTACCGCGCGTATTATCGACATTGAACGGCACAAAGTTCTGGTCAAAATTGATCAGTTTTTGTCAAAAGGTAGCGAATCACCTCTGGAAATTACTTTGCTACACGCCATAGCCAAAGGTGAACGCATGGATTGGGTGATGCAAAAATCGACTGAACTGGGCGCGCGTAAAATTATTCCCATTATCACAAATCGTTGTAATATACGCTTTAATCGTGATAATCGCAGCAAAAAGCAAGCGCATTGGCAAGCGATTGTCAATCACGCTTGTGAACAATGTGGTCGCAATCGGATTCCCGTGGTGACTATGCCGATCGATTTTTCTGAAGCGGTGACCACTGATCAAGCGGAATTAAAATTAGTATTACATCATCAAGCCACGGAAAAAATATCGCGGCTGCAAACAAGCGAGCAACCCAAACGAATCAGTTTGTTAATCGGCTCAGAAGGTGGTTTGAACGCGACTGAAATTGATTTGGCGCGACAACATCATTATCGCGCCGTACAATTTGGTTGTCGAATCCTGCGCACTGAAACCGCTGCCTTAACCGCGCTTGCTTGCTTGCAATTGCGTTGGGGGGATTTTTAAGCGATATAAATAATACCGCCCTTTGCTTCATTTTGGACAATTTATTGATTATCAATAATCATCGTCATCAGCTGTTTTATCGTCACTAACATTGTCAGAACAGATGACTGCCCCGGCATCTGTAACCTCATAATTGCCAGAATTACAGTTTGCTACCGTATTATGACCATTAACAGCGGTTGGAAAAGCAGCAAAAGATGGCATGCCCGCAAAATATACCAATAAAAAACTAAGTGATAGTGTATTAATAATGATTTTCATTTTTGATACCTTCTTTTTTTATATTAATTGTTTCCCAAGAAGTAGCATTATTTTGATTCTTGGTGAGTCAAATCTTGAGCCCTTTAATGTTGCATTATAGAACATAATCAGAACTTTTGCTTAGGTGTTTTACTAGACTGTTGACAAATTACTGTTTTTTTAATTTTAAAAAGATTAAAATTAAGTTCTCTCTTTTTATTTGCATTTACAATGTAATATTTTTTAATATCTGCATTAAACACATAACTTTTATAAGTAT